>DASUTC010000254.1 GCA_036374795.1 Herpetosiphonaceae bacterium | reverse complement strand
GCTGCGCGGCTTCCGCATCGAGCTGGGTGAGATCGCGGCGGCGCTGCGCCAGCACGCGGCGGTGCGCGATGCGGTGGTGCTGCTGCGCGAGGACGCGCCGGGACAGGCGCGCCTTGTCGCCTATGTCGTGGCAGCCCCAGGAAACACGGGAACCCAGGAACACAACGCAGCACAACGCGCCCCCGCGCCGACAGGTGGGAGCGCCGAGGCCGGGGGTGCGGGCCGCCACGCCGACCTCCGCGCGTACTTGCAGGCGCGGCTGCCCAACCACCTGATCCCGGCGGCGTTCGTCGTGCTCGACGCGCTGCCGCTCACGCCCAACGGCAAGCTCGATCGTCACGCCCTGCCCGCGCCCGGCGCGACTCGTGGAGCCGATGCGCCATCGCTGGTCGCGCCGCGCAACCCGACTGAGCTGCGGCTGGCCCATCTCTGGGAAGAGGTGCTCAACATCCGACCGATCGGCATGACCGATAGCTTCTTTGCGCTGGGTGGGCACTCCCTATCGGCGATGCGACTCGTCTCAAGGATCGAGCAGGAGTTTCAGCATCGCCTGCCGCTGGCGGCGCTGTTCCAGGGCGCTACCGTCGAGCAGGTCGCGCAGATGCTCCGGGGGTCGCGCGATACGCAAGACACGAATCTGGTGATCGGGCTTCAGCCGCACGGCGAGCGCGACCCGTTCTTCTGCGTCCACCCGGTCAGCGGCGACATCTTCAGCTACGCCGCGCTGGCCCAGGCGCTCGGACCCGACCAGCCCTTCTACGCGATTCAGGCCGCCGGGCTGGAAGGCGAGTGCCCGCCGCTGACTCGCCTCGAAGTGATGGCGGCCTCGTACATCGCGCTGCTGCGCTCGATCCAGGCTGAAGGCCCGTATTTCATCGGCGGCTGGTCGGTGGGCGGGATCGTCGCCTTTGAGATGGCTCGTCAGCTCCGGCAGCAGGGGCATGAGGTGGGCCTGCTGGTATTACTGGATAGCGTCGCGCCTGCCTACTTTCAGCAGTATAGCCTGCCGGAGCAGAGCGATGCGACGCTGATCATGGCGTTCATCAACGATCTGAGCGGCCTTGCGGCTCGCGCGCCGAGCATGCCGACGGCTGTGCTGGAGGCAGCCGACAAGCTGCCTCCCGACGAGCGGGTGCAAACGCTGCTGGAGCACGCGCGCTCGGCAGCTCTGGTGCCGCAGGAGCTGGGGATGGATCGGCTCCGGCAGCGGTTCGAGGTCTTCCAGGCCAACATCCGGGCGATCCAGCACTATCTGCCAGGGCCGTACGCAGGCCAGGCATTGCTGCTGCATACGCGCTATAGCAAGGGCGTAGCCCAGAGCGATCCGACGCTGGGCTGGCAGGAGCTAATCCCGGAAGGCTTAGCCGTCGCCGAGGTGCCAGGCGATCACTACAGCATGGTCCTGCCGCCGCATGTCGAGACGCTTGCAGCCGCCTTGCGCGGCTGGCTGGAGCAGGCGCAGCAGCGGACAGATCGGTAGCCGAAGCAGGCGTGGTAGGCCAAAGATCCTATACCAGACCATCCAGCCTACCTGGGCGGCCTACCACCAAAAGGACTAGATGCGCGGCGCAGCACTTCGATTAAACTCGAATCCACCCCCCGATGCAGACAACCATCTCACTGAGGGAGGTTCATCCCATGCGTCGTCTTCTGTTGCTGCTGCTCATCTGCCTGCTGCTGGGCTTCCAGCCCGGCACCCTCGTCGCGGCGCCCACCGACCTGGAACTGGCCTATCGTTGGGCACCGATCCACTACCAGGATACCGATTCAAGCGACTATGACGCCGACTATCTGACCGCCGTCAACTACGATGGCGATTGGAATGCTCAAAACAATTGGGAGAGCCAGGACGATCAGCTCGGCAGGCTCATCGGCACCGTGTACTACTCTGTTACGGAAACCGACACCCACTGGTATATCGTCTACGGGTTTTACCATCCCCGCGATTGGAGCGACAATCCGTTTGATAACACCCATGAGAACGACATGGAGGGCGTGCTCGCGATCGTCCGCAAAGATGGCAGCACCTACGGGCTGTTCGAGGGCATGGTCACAGTATTCCACCGCGATTTCTACTCCTTCACGCCCAGCGGTAGCCAGCTTCGCAGCGGGCAAGAATCGATCGACGGGCCGGTGATCATGCGCACCTTCGATAGCGCCGCCCATCCCACCACCTTTCAGGAGGCCAAAGGCCACGGCGCGAAAGCCTGGAACGGCAGCAGCTTTCCCGGCGGCGACGGCGTGATCTACTATCCGAATCGCACGACTGGCGAAGTCCCGTCGTCGGGCAACGACTCCAGCGTCAGCTACCGGCTCGTAGACATCTTTGCCGCAGATGGTCTGTGGGCGCATCGCTACGATGGGCTTACCTTTGCCAGCTGGGGCGTCTTCCGTGGCGATAACGGCAGCGACAACGCGGCCAACGCGCCGTGGAAATGGGATGATCAGAACGACGGCAGCTCGCTGCTCGGCGGTGAGCTTGCCACAGATCCGGCCAAGCTTGTCAGCATCTACTTCAGTAATCTCGGCACGTTCAGCCGGACCTATCTGCGCAACACCTACCGCCAATAAGCGCTCGGCGGGTGCTGGCACTGGCTTTGCTGTACAATCGTTGTGGCGGCAGGCCAGGGGAGGAGAGGGAGAGACGTATGACAGAGCATAAGCAAGCCCAAGAGGACGAGCGCGACGACAAGATGCAGATGGGCGATCAGGGGCCGAGCTATGGCTCCAGCTACAACGAGAGCAAGCCCGGCGAGATCGAGGAGCATCGGCGGGCCGCGCTGCGCGAGCAGGAGGCGGACGAGCGACAGCCGGATCGCGACGAGCGCTGAGCTTGCAGCAGCCGCACGCCTGACTGCAGACACGAAACAGCCCCGCCATGCGCGGGGCTTGATCTTGCAGCCTATGCCGCTTGATCGCAGGGCTGAGCCAGCGGCGCTGCCGGAAGCGGCTCGGCCAGATCGATCCTCCCCGGCACGGCCTCATCCTCAACAACCGGCAGCACCAGGGGCAGATGCGCCCGAATCTGCGCCAGCAGCTCGACCACATCAAACGGCTTGCGCAAATAATCATCTACGCCCACATGCAGTGCCTCCAGCACATCGCGCGGATCGCGGTTAGCGCTGACCATCAGGATCGGCACGTGGCGCTGGGCGCTCTCGCGAATCCGCTGCGATACCGCATAGCCATCCAGATCGGGCAGGCAGAGATCGAGCAGCACCAGATCGGGCGTATCTTCGGCGAGCGCCTGCAATGCCTGCGTGCCCGACGCTACACAGCGCGGGCGGTAGCCTTCGCCGTCCAGCAGATCGGCCAGAAACACACGGAGCGCCGGATCATCCTCAACCACCAAGATCAGCGGCTGAGCCGGTCGCATCGGCACTGAGTTATGCGTCGTCGTACGATGAGCCGTCATATCTATATCCTTTCCTGAACGAGCAGCATGTCGATGGCAGCGTGCAATCATGCTGACAACCGAGAAGCGCACAGCGCCCTACCGAGCCTGTATGTCGGCCTCCTGCGTAGCATTGGCGTTGGCGTTCGGTACGCTTAATTCGAGCGGATGGCGCTATCTAGTAGCAATCGACGTGCCAGGCAGCTTGTTTTGCCTCAGGAGGATGTTAGCAGCAGCCATGCTCCTTGATTCTGCAATACACAGCGGCTCGATGCCCGCGACACAGCAAAACCGCCAGGGATAATCCCTGGCGGTTTTCGTGTGCGTCGGCTGGCGGGGGGAGTAGTCTAGCCAGACGCACTCGGTCTATAGGTGATCCTGCGCGAGATGCAGGTTTAGGAGTTTCGCCAAGCCAGAAGGTTATTGAACACAGGCTCGGTGATGCGCGTGCCGCCGTTGTAGCCGTTGCTGCCGACGCCGTAGGCGTGGATCGCGATACCGCACGGCGAGCAGCTTGCTTCGTCATTCCAGACCGGCGAGCCGCTGTGACCACCGTAGGTGTCGTTGGCGTAGAACAGGCGGCGAGTCTCGGTGATGCGCACATAGTCGTTGCTGCGCCACTGGGTGCCGTACGGCTTGTCGCCCGGATAGCCGGAGATGTAGCTCGGCTGACCCGTCAGGCTCGCCGATGTCCAGCGGAAGCCGAACCAGCCGGTGTTGTAGCCGACGGAGCAGTTCAGCTTGATCGCGCCGTAGTCGTACTCAGGGCTGCGGCTGCTAACCCAACCGTTGACCGTGTAGAGCGTGGTATAGCTGCAGCTTCCGTAGGGCAGCGAGCTGCCGCTGCGGCCCGGATAGACGGTGACGTTCGAGGCCCAGCCGCTCGTGCCGTACACACAGTGGCCGGCGGTCGCGACGGTGTTGTGGCCGATCATCCAGCCGGTGCAGCCGCCGATGCTCGACGTGACGTGGACGATCGCCGAGTAGGGGTAGCTCGTCGTGCCGAAGATCTGGTAGCGGTTATCCGTACCAATCACCGATTCGATACCGACTTCCTGGCCTGGAACCGCCGCCGGGGCAACCGGCGCGTCCTTCGCCGTACTATTGACGGCAGCACCCGTGCCGCTCTCCGGCAGGACAAAGCTTTCGCCCCTGGCGCGATGAACCCCAGCGTCGCTTGCAGCAGGGACAGAGCCGTCGCTGGAGACGATGCTATGAGGATTACCACGATCGGGCTTGTTCGGCGCGGCGTTCGTCGGAACGGCGGTAACGGCCAGTGCGCCAAAGAGCAGGGTCAGGGCGGTCAGCTTGTGGAACATGCGAGACTGAGTCAGTAAACGTGGCGAGTACATTGTGATGATAACCTTCCTTGATGTCGAACTAGAGTTGATTGAGCCGACGATGATGGACGGACAGTAAGCCGCTGGGGCCTTGGACTTCAAGCACGATGACGCTGCTAGCAAGCGTCTTTTGAGCATGAATACCTAAACGGTCGTACTGTATACTCCGTGGCACCTCCTGATGTGGATTTTCGTGGTATGGGATCTGATCAGGCACACCTGCTGATCATGTGTCGGCGAGCTGTGTGTACGCCGATCATGTCAAGGTTGATACAGGTGGCATCAGGCTGTTAGAAGTTCCGGCAACGTGTCGTACGTCTCGATGTCTTCATTAGCCGCGAGTAGCTTGATGGGTATTGGTACGTTTCTACTCTTTGTTACTTCGCTCATTGCGTGTACACCTACCTAAATGCAGCACGTACTCTTTTGTCACAGCATTTTTTAGGGAATTTCTATAATTGGTTCAAAGCGCAATCCATCCCCTTTAAACGAGCGCGCAGCCGCCAGCAGATCGTCGATGGTCCTGCGCGAGTTAGGGCGCAGAACGACCGGGGCTGGCGGCTGCGATCAGCCGGGTGCTCGCCGATGGAGCGGCTAGGCTTCGGGGATCGTGCCCTCGCGCAGCTCGTAGCCATGCGCCAGACGCTCGCTCGCGCGAGCCCTGAAAGCGTCAAGCGCCTCGGATTCCGTATCGAAGTCCCAGTTTGCCATGCCATACGGCTGCGTATACCACTGCGTACCGGCGACCGGCGCGATCGTGCCGCTTTTGTCGTAGGTTGCGTGGAGATGCCAGGGATGGCCTCGATCGGTCTTGGGCGCGGTGTACGTCATCCACAGCCGATACCAACTCCCATCGGGATGGCGAAAATGGGCATACACAGGTGCTGCTAGCATACGTTCCTTCCTTGGATTGGGCCTTCGTCCGCGTCGCACATCGATCATCACCATGTTACATGCCGACACCAATTCGCTCAAGCGCCAACCAGGGCATGACGGAAGGTAAACAAAAGAAGCGACTCGGCGAGTCGCTCCCCTTGCATCTCGTTATTCGACAGGTGTTACGCGGTGGTCAGAACGGATCTTAGGCAGATCGACGATAGCCAGGTGCCGATCGATGGGCTACTCTGCGTGGCCCAATAGCTGCTGCGCCACGATGTAGCCTGAGCCGCCGTTCACGCCGTGGCCGGGCCAGGTTGCCGCGCCAAGCATATAGACGTTGGGCACCGTGCTGCGATGGCTCGGCTGGCTGGGCAGTGGCCGCAGCAGGTAGCTCTGCGCGATGTCGTGGGAGCCGCCGTAGGGATCGCCCGGCCCCTGGTTGGGGCTGAAGCGCGCCAGATTGTCGGGGCTGATGATGTGGCAGCCCAGGATCGCGCCCGGCACGTTCGGCGCGTGTCGCCCGACGATCTCCAGCACGCGATCGGTAAAGCGCTGCTTCAGGTCGTCGGTCCAGGTGCCATCGCCGACATCAATCGCTCCGGCGGCGTCGCCGCGTGGGCGGCAGGGGATCTCCAGCATTTGCAGCCGCATCGTCGCCTGGCCCGTGGGCGCGCGAGACGGATCGAGCAGCGTCGGCACATCCAGCGAGATCGTCGGCTCGGCAGGCAGCAGGCCGCGCGCCGCCTCGTTGATCGCCTGAGAGCAGCCGTCGAGGCCGGAGGTCAGGTGGACCAGGCCAACGCGGTTGAGCCGCTCGTCGGCGAAGCGCGGCGGCTCGGAGAGCGCCAGGTGAATCTGGACACAGCCGCGACCGTAGCGGTAGTTCTGGGCCTGCCGCCTGATCGTCGGCGCGACCTCGGCATCGGACAGCAGGCGCAGGTAGAGCTGATCGGGATTGGTCGAGGCGATAACCGCGCGCTTCGCGCCGTACTCGGTGCCATCCTCCGTGCAGACGCCGACCGCCTTGCCGTTCTTGAGCGTGATCCGCTCGACAGCGCTATTGACCTTGACCGTGCCGCCCTTGTCCTCGATCAGCCGCACCAGCGACCGGGCCAGCATCTCGCTGCCGCCGACCGGCGTTGCCATACCGCCGCCCATCACCGACATCAGCGTCAGCGGCACCCAGAAGCCACTATTCGCGCTGTCGGGCGTGCGGCCCAGATGCATCAGCCACGGCGCGACCATCGCACGAAAGACCGGCGACGTGAAGCGCGACTCGAGCACATCGCGCCCGGTCAGCAGAAAATCGGCGGCGAAGGACGAGAAGCCGGGGCCATCGGGATTATCCATGAGCTGACGGATAATCCTGGTCGCCCCAGGCGATGTCAGATCCATCGAGAAGAGGCTAAAGACCTGCGGCGCGTACGCGCTGAACTCGCCGATCATCTGCTGGAACGCCGCGCCATCGCCGGGAGCCAGCCGATCGGCCTCGGCCATGATCGCCGCCATGTCGCGGGGAAAGATCGCCGCCTGACCATCGGGCATCGAGACGCCGGTCGGCACGTCGATATTGACGTAGTTCAGGCCGTACTGCGCCAGCTCAGGGCCGAGATCGGCGTAAGCCTGCGACGTTGCGAAGAGCGGATGGGCGCTAGAGTACACATCGTGCTTGAATCCGGGCAGCGTCAGCTCCTCGGTGCGCACCAGGCCGCCGGGCCGGTCGTTGCGCTCCAGCACCAACACGCTCCAACCGGCACGCGCGAGATACGCGGCGGCGATCAGCGCATTATGTCCACTGCCAATAAAGACCGCGTCGAACGAGTCCATTGCTGTTCCTCCTGCACCCTCACATTGGAAAAAAGGGGAAGCGTGGGGCGATTCCACGCAGCGTAGTGTACCAGCCGAACAGGTGGGCTACCTCGGTCAAAAGGATGAGGGGGGAGAAAGAACAAAGAACAAAGAGCAAGGGAACAAACCGGGTGCTATGCCCAAAGGGCACGCGGCGCATCAAGAACCAAGAACCGAGAACCAAGCGCTCACTGTGCCCCCTCTCCTATGGCAATGGGAGAGGGCGGGTGCCATGTCCAGAGGGCACCCGGCCCGGGGTGAGGGCCTGAACTCGAAACTCCGAACTTCAAACTCAAAACGCGGGACTGGCAGCCGGCTGAAGCTCGCCGATCGCCGCAGCCGGATCGAGCGTGAGCGCCTTGAAGCGCGCGACCAGCGGCGTTTCGACGTAGCACAGCCCGGTCGTCGTCGGCGCGGACTCGTACAATCCCAACTCGATCAGGTAGTCGTCGAGCGAACGCCGACCGGTGCGGTAGCGCCAGTCGATCATCGTGAAGAGCGGAAACCACGTATAGCCGATCACCGGCACGCCCGCCTGACGCAGCGCGCGAACCGTTGTCACCGAGGCGTCGAGCCAGCGCTGCTTGATCGCGATTCCGTCCTTGGCGCTGGTTTCGGTGATCATGATCGGCGCGTTATAGCGCTCGTAATAATCCGCGATCAGCTCGTGAAAGCCCGCGCCATCCTGCTCGATCGATCGATAGCTGATGCGGCCCTGCGCGTTCAGCCCGATCTGCTGCGTGGACCACTGCGGATAGAAGTTGAGGCCCATTACATCCAGGTCGATCGCCTGCTCGGCAAGCTGCTGAAGCGCGGTATAGCTAACGCCGTTGGTCAGCAGCCAGCTCAGCAGCGGATGCGACCCATCGACGCGACCCGTGATCAGATCGTAGAAGAGAAAGCCGCGCCGCCGCTGCTCCACCGCCAGCGGCTCCAGCTCAGCGCGAGCCGCGCGTGTCAGGCCCGCCGCCTCGACATGTACCATCACCGCAGACGGATCGACCGCTCGGATGGCGCGCACGGTGCGCACGATGCCCTGAGCGAGCGCCATCCCGACCGCCAGAAAGCCGCGCTCGCCGCGCAGATAGGGCGGCCAGACTCCGCGCATGCCGCACATCAGCGCGTTGACGATCGGCTCGTTGAGCGGCGTGTAGTACCGGATGCGGCTGCCGTAGCGCTCGGCCACGGCCCGCGCGTACGCCGCGACCGCCGTGGGATAGCGCGGATCGACGAACGAGCGATCCATCCACAGCGGCGTACCATAGTGCATCAGGTCGATGATCGGCTCCAGACCCAGCTCATCGACGATGTAGGGAATAACCTGATCGGTCCATGACCAGTCGAATGAGCCCGGCTGCGGCTCGACGCGGTACCAGGGAATGCCCCAGCGGATCATGCGCGCCCCGGTCTGCTGTGCCAGGCGCAGATCGTCGCGCCAGCGCTCGTAGTGTCCCATCAGCTCATACTCGTCCAGCGCGCGCAGATGGGGCCGTGTCTGAGGAATAAAGGTATCTTCGATACCGGTACACCAGCGGAAATCATCCGCCGATTCGCCAAAGGGCAGGGAAGGCATAGCAACCTCGATATGTAACTGCCAGAACCAACGCAGACTCGATCTGCACCAAAGGATAGCACACGCTCAGCGACAAGCTTTATTCAGGCGGTAGCTGTCGACGAGCGCGCCTGTGTGGGTGCTGAACGAGAAGACGATCTTTTCGCGATCGGCCTCGACCAGCATCGCGCCGACATCGGCGTTGAAGCGCACCTCGCTGCCCGCGATCGGCTCGCCGAACGGATACGCCACATGGCCGCCCAGGCCATTGACGAAATAGGGCAGGCCATCGCGCACAATTCGCTCGTAGGTATGATCGTGTCCGGCCAGCACCGCATCAGCGCCCCACGCCTGAAACGGCCACTGCATCCAGGGCGTCGAGCCGTGCGCGCCGGATGAGTACGGCGGCATGTGCATATACACAATCTTCCAGCACGCCGACGAGGTCGCCAGCGCGTTTTGGAGCCACATGGCCTGCGCCGAGGTTGACGAGACGCCATCCGGCTCGTTGGGATCGCTGTCGATCGCGAAGAGCTGCACCGAATCCCAGGTCAGATGGTAGTAGCGCTCGTTGCCGGGAAGCGTAAAATAGTCGAAGTACGGCCCCGCGCCGGATGCCCAGTCGTGGTTGCCCAGCGTGGGGAAGAAGCGATTGATCGTGCCGCCCGGCCCGTAGGTGCCGTAGTAGGGCGCGATAAACTCATGGTAGTACGCGCCGATATTGGCGTCGATCGTCGCGGCCTCGCCGCTCGGATAGTTATTATCGCCGGTCGTCGCGATAAAATCGGGCTGCCAGCCTTTGACCAGCGCCGCGACCGCCTGCTCGCCTGGGCTGCCTGTGCCGTAGTCGCCGATCACCGCAAAGCGCGTGGTGCGCAGATTGGCGATGAAAGGAATATAGATCTGCGCGACGGGCTGTTTCGGCGGCACGCTATGCGGGCTCGTCTCGGCTTGCGCAAGATGAGCCAGCAGCGTGGCTGCCAGGAGCACACAGATCAGCGCGCTGCGGAGCAGCGGTCGATACGATAACAATATTCTACCCATCATAGCGAGGGATACTAGCGCGCGGATCGGCCTGGCGCAAGCCGTGTCGGTTCTCCGACCGGCTGGTCCTTTAGGTCGTCGCCAGGCAAGCCCAAAGATTGGGCAGCATGCTCAAGCGCCGGACGCTGCGCCAGACAGGAGCCGAAAGCAGCCAGCAGAGCGCATAAGCTACGCTCTGCTGGAATGAATCGAGGTGTTGCGGCTACGAGAAGGCGATCAGGCTACTCCTGCTCGCGCACAAGCTGCCATGCGCGCAGGGCGGAGCCAAGGGCTACCAGCAGCCACCCGGCGGCGAGCAGCAGCCACCAGGTTGCAGCGGGATGGTCCATGCCCACCGCCGGAAGCACCTGATTGTCGCTGCTGGCACCCGCAACCGACCGTCGGCGCGTCGCCTGCTGCTCGGCGTCGCCGCTGGCACCCGCGACCGCCTGGGAGCGGCCAGGAGTGGCCGTGCTGGCCGGAGCCGGTGTCGTCGGCGTCGGCGCAGGCTGGGTAGGCGGCGGAGTAATCTCGGTCGGGGTCGGTGTCTCCTCATCGATCGGCGTTGTCGGCGTGGCGGTCGGTGTCTCCTCATCGATCGGCGTCGTCGGCGTCGCCGTAATTGGCGGCGTGGTCGGCGTGCTCGTCGCGGTGGGCGTCGATGTCGGCGGCACCAGGCCACAGGTCGCCGATGCCGAGCCCCTCGCGCCGTCGGGCCAGATAGCCGTCACTTGCAGCGTAGCGTATGGCCCCCGGAACGTCACCGTGTTCTCGTTGAAGCTGCGCGTCTCGGTTCCTCCATCGACCAGGCCGAGCACGGCGATGCCTGATGGCGGGCCACCGGGACGCTCCTCAAGCCTCACCGTAAACCGCCGATCGCGCGGTCCGAAATAGTCGCAGGTGATCGAAATGCGGCCACTGGTCAGCGGCGTTGGCGTGGGGCTGGACGTGCTGGTTGAGGTTGGCGTGCGCGTCGGGCCGGGGGTGCGTGTCGGGCCGGGGGTGCGTGTCGGGCCGGGGGTGCGCGTCGGGCCGGGGGTGCGCGTCGGGCCGGGGGTGCGTGTCGGGCTGGCGGTGGGCGTCGATGTCGGCGTCGGCAAGATCTGGCCGCAGGTCGCCTCGGCATAGCCGGTGGTGCCGTCAGGCCACGTGGCAAACACGCGCACCTTGACGTACGGCCCGCGATAGCTGGCGCTGTTGCCGGTAAACGTTTGCGTCTCCTCGCTGCCGTCGACCAGCGTGAGCACAACCGTGACCGTGGGAGCGCCGCCTGGGCGCTGCTCCAGGCTAATGGCGTACGCAATATCGGTCGGGCTGAAATAATCGCACGAGATCGAAACCTGGCCCTGGTTTTGGGCGAGGGGACTGGCCGACATGCGGCGTGCCTGCAAGCCGGTTAGCAGCGTCGCAATCATGGCGATCACTGCAATCGCTTGGAACATCCGGGCCTGCGTGTGCCTACTCATAGATCCTCCTTGGGCCATTGACGCTGGCTCGTGGCGCGGGCAACCACCACCGGGCTTGCGGATCGACGCGATCAGAATCGTGCCTGCTCCACACACGATCGACCGGGCGCTGCTCGAAGCTTCAGCACAGTCGTGATTGGATCGGTTGCCTTGATCGGAGCCGAGATGTCGCCGGTGCGCTACCCCAGCGCTCGACGAACGACGATGCGATCCAGCGGACAGAAGACTCCAGCCGATCCAGGGGCGGATGGCTGCGAGTGGCGAGAGCGCGGGTTGCAGATCGATGAAGGTGAGACGGACCCAGTGATCGCCCGGCTGGACGTAGCGGTTATGTCGGTCGCGCGCATCGGTGCTCCACGACCGCCAACAGACGCTGGCTTAACCGACAGCAGGTTTTGCTGTGCTCCTTGAACCGAGCTTGCGGATATCAGCAGCGCCGCTCTAGGGCGAGCGCGGATGCTTCGGATAGCCGGACCGGCGAGCTGCTGCGAGGCGTTCGAGCGCCCACGAACGCACAGATCATGACATGCACTCGTACTATTGTCAAGCGCAGCGTCGCCAGGGTGGAAAACAAAGAAGAGCGAGCGCAGCGAGCGCAGGAGGAGCAGAGCAGAGTAATCATCTTTCTTCTCTCTTTCTTCGCCTTGACGTATGCGTAACATCCTCACAAGGAGTATTGACGAACACTAACATCTATAGTAGAGTGACAATGTCAAGATCTCTATTGAAAGGAGGACACGACGCAACAAGCCCCATAGCACACGATCCTCCCACGTGCGATCCTTTGTGCTCATTCGCGTCGTCATAAGGCACACGGCTGGCGTGAACCAAAGGAGTGACCCCTCTAGCTCAAACATTCACTGCAAGAAGGTGCTGCTTGATTCCAAGCAACACTCGGCTGTTGTCACCGGCATTTATGTGCCCTATCTAACACAGCGGGCACACCACAGGAGCACACCACATGAACAGCAAACTGCTCGCCTTCAACATCGCACAGGATCTGCCCGACGCAGAGATCGATGCCGCCGACGCCCACTACGACGCTCAGGAGCAGGTCTGGGTTGACAACGGGCAAGCATTGGCTGCCACCAACACCGACCACAAGGCGTATGCCTGCTCAAGCGGCTACAAGCTGAAGAACATCGGTAACGGCTACACGACGAATACCGACGGCTATGGCACGATGACCGACGGCTACGGCATGAATACCGACGGCTATGGCACGATGACCGACGGCTACGGCACGATGACCGACGGCTATGGCACGATGACCGACGGCTATGGACAGGATGGGTTGGGCTAATACGCCGCGCTTGCTAAATCGAGTGTAGATTAAAGCTATTGTATTTATTGAAACACCTCTATCAGAAAGATAGTGAAGCCGATCGCGCTTCACACACGACCAGGGCCGGACGCAATCCGGCCCTGGTTTATCGTTGTCGCGCGCGTGGAGCGTTGCGTTTCGAGTTCCAGGTTTCGAGATCTCTGCTCTAGCGCGTGGCGCTCGGTTCCTGGTTCTTTTACCTCCGTCCCGCCCGGCGCTAGCTGTTCGCGCCTCGGATCAAACAGGCCGCCAGATGAGCCCGCAGCTTGAGTTCGGGCACCAGCTCCTCGACAAACATAAACTGTCCGTTGGGATTATTTTCGATAAATACATAGCGTCCATCGGGCGTCACGATCAGATCCAGCGCGCTGTAGTTCAGCCCGTAGCTGCGCACAAAGGTCATGCAGCGATCGGCAACATCGGGCGGCAGCGTGGCTTTATGGTAGGGGATGGTCACATCGTAGTTGCGCCAGTCGACTCTGGTTTTTTCATGCGCCTGCGAGTGGATCTCGGCGGCAAAAAGCTCATCGCCGATCACCGTGACCCGCAGCTCTACGCGCTTGGGAATATACTCCTGAAACTGGCAGGGCACGAGCGCCACCAGATCAAGCAGATCCAGCCTGTCGGCGGTGATCAGCGTGGTGCGCGCCCCCTTGAACGACGCGGGCGGTGCCTGACCGCCGCTCGGATCGGCGGCCTGCAAGCCAAGGAACGAGTCGGAGAGCACCTTGAAGATGATCTGCCCATGGCACTCCTCAAAGAAGGCGCGTGCCGCCGCCGGATCGCTGGTGATCAGCGTGCGAGGCACCTCAAAGCCGAGCGCCGCCGCCCGCTTGAGCTGCTCGACCTTCCAGCTTGCCTGCCGAATATTGGCCGGAAAGCTCATCCAGTAGCAATCGAGCGAGGCCCACAGGCCCGACAGCACATGCCCGATCTCCTCCTGGGCGAATGCGCGCTCCTGAGGCGAGAGATCCGGCGGCAGACCGAGCATACCCGGTCGTCGCCACCAGATCGAGCGGATCTGATCGATGTCCGCGACACGCGCGTTGGTCTGAAGCCGGATCGTCCCGTGCCAATCAGCGCCGTCGAGACGCATGCTCAGCGCCGTGTGCAGCGGAATATCTTCGGTATTGAGCCGGATCGGCGTATGGCCCAGCTCTTTCAACGTCAGGATCATCGCGTCGGCGTGCGGATCGATCCGCGACGTGACGATCAGGATCTGGTGCTTGCTCACGGCCTATGCTCCATCGAGTAAGGAATCGAAATCCGAGCCGGGAAAGCGCAGCGTCGCAAAATAATCGTCGAGCGTCTCGCGCCGCCGGATCAGCGCGACGCGCTGATCGAGCCGCATCAGCAGCTCAGCGGGGCGAAGCTTGCCGTTGTAGTTGAAGCCCATCGAGTGACCGTGCGCTCCGGCGTCGTGGATCGCCACCAGATCGCCAACCTCGACGGTCGGCAGCGGACGATCGACGGCAAACTTGTCGTTATTCTCGCACAGCGAGCCGGTCACATCGTATAGCTCGGTCGCAGGCAGATGCTCCTTGCCGAGCACCGTCAGATGATGGTACGCGCCGTAGAGCCCCGGACGCATCAGATCGGCCATCGTGGCATCCAGGCCCACATAGCGCCTGTAGGTCTGCTTGAGATGCCGTACCCGCGCCACCAGGAAGCCGTAAGGACCGGTCATGATCCGCCCGCACTCCATGCACAGACGTACCGGATCGAGGCCGTGCGCGCCGATCGTCGCGGCATACGCCGCCTGGATCTCGGCGGAAAGCGCCGCAAGATCGACCGCCTGCTGCTCCGGGCGGTAGGGAATGCCGATGCCGCCGCCGATATTGATCAGCTCGACCCGAATATCCAGCGCGGTGGCTAGCTCGACCGCCAGCTCGAACATCATTCGCGCGGTGGAGACGAGCGCATCCTGGCTCAGCTCATTCGACACGACCATCGTATGCAGGCCGAAGCGCGTCGCGCCCTTGTCGCGCAGGACGCGATAGCCCTCGAACAACTGCGCCCGCGTCAAGCCAAACTTGGCCTCGATCGGATTGCCGATGATCGCATTGCCGGTGCGCAGCGGGCCGGGATTGTACCGCAGCGACACCAGCTCCGGCAGGCCCGCGTGGCGCTCCAGATACTCGATATGGCTGAGATCGTCGAGGTTGATGATCGCGCCAAGCTCGCGCGCCTTTTGGAACTCGACCGCAGGCGTGTTGTTGGATGAGAACATGATCTCTTCGCCGGTAATGCCGACACGCTCGGAGAGCACCAGCTCGGCCAGCGAGCTACAATCGGTGCCACAGCCTTCCTCGTGCAGAATCCGCAGGATCGTCGGGTTGGGCGTGGCCTTGACCGCGAAATATTCTTTGAAGCCGGGAGCCCAGGCGAACGCGGCGTGCAGCCGTCTGGCCTGCTCGCGCAGCCCGCGCTCGTCGTAGAGGTAGAAGGGCGTCGGATGCGCGGCGGCAATCGCCTCGATCTGCGCGCTGGTCCAGGGAAAGCGATGATCGGTCATGCGTGGTCCTTTCACAATGCTACTGCGGCATGATCAGCGCCTTAACCACACGCTGGGCGGCGACATCTTCCAGCGCAGCCTGCGCGCGGTCGAGCGCGTAGCGCCCGCTGACGAACTCGGCCCACGGGAAGCGCGTATGGTAGCGCGCCAGCACCTGCACCGCGCGGTAGACGTGGCTAACATCGCTGCCCCAGCAGCCGCGCACATCAAGATGCTTCTGATTCAGATCCAGGTGCGGATTGAACGCCACCGATCCGACGTTGGTGTACTGCCCGACGACCACATAGCGTCCCGCGTCGCGGGTCAGGCGCATGCCCTCAGGCACGGCGGCGGCTACTCCGGTCGCCTCGATCGTCGCGTCTGCGCCACGGCCTCGCGTGAGCGCGCGCACCGCGGCGTAGCGCGCGGCCTCGTCCAGCTCGCCGATGTCCAGCACGGCATCCGCGCCGAGCGCCTGGGCCATCGCCAGCCGCACGGGAGGGCCGCCGACGACGATCACGCTGCCCGCGCCCCGGAGCTGCGCCAGGATCGCCGCGCTCAGGCCGACCGGCCCGCTGCCCTGCACGACGACCGTATCGCCAAAGCGGATCTCGGCGCGCTCGACCGCGTGCAGCGCCGTCGGCAGGCCGCAGCCCGCAGCGATAAACGTTTCCCAGGGCAGCGTGGGCGGCAGCGTGACGATATGCACGCCGGGCCGCAGGTAGATATACTCGCTCCAGCCGCCGAGCAGGCCCTCATCCGCCGAGAGCGTCACGCCATAGACGCGCCGCTGCGGACAGCGCGTGCTGGCCTGCGCGACCGTACAGTGCCAGCAGCGACCGCACGATCCGTAGACATCGACGAACGTGACCACATCGCCCACGCCCAGCAGCCGCCCATCAACATCCACCGCCCGCCCGCCGATCGCGGCAACCTCGCCGACACTCACGTGACCGGGAATGATCGGATAGGGCACGCCCGCCAACTGACCATGCCACAGATGCACATCGGTGCCGCAGACCTCGCTGCCCAGCGTGCGCAGCAGCACCGCGCCATCTTCGAGCTGCGGCATCTCGAACTGACGCACTTCGAGCGGCTGGTGCGGCCCCGACATCACCACAGCCTGAACCATCGAGCTTCCTTTCTCGGTAAAATACATGGTGCGAGCTTGATATAAGCGCGCTTTCAAGATACCATGCCGACGCCACGGATTGTTAGGCTTGTATGTGGTACTTTATACCCAACAGTCCTTGATCGACACGAAATCCGTTCAGCCTCGCGTGGAAACCTGACATTCATTGTGTGTTTGGGTAGGAGTTGCTGTAGCTACTACAGAAACCTGCCGGGAGAAAGCTATGAGCACAATTCTCGTGGTCGATGACTCCGCGACGATACGGCGGATGGTCATGGCCTCGCTCCGCCATCTCAAGGATGTGCGCTTCCTGCAAGCCGGCAATGGGCTGGAGGCGATCGAGCAACTGGCCCTGGCCCGCGTGGACCTGATGATTCTGGACCTGAATATGCCTGATATGCATGGCCTGGAGGTCGTGCAGTTCGTGCGGTCGCACCAGGCGTATCGGGCGATCCCGATCGTGGTCCTCACCACGCGCAGCGACGACATAAGCCGCGATGCGGTGCTGAATGCCGGGGCATCCGTCTATCTTACCAAGCCATTTGCGCCGCAAACGCTGGAATCGTGTATCACTGAGCTACTAGAATCGGTATAATACGTCATCAACGCACTCTTCTTTCCAGCAACAGGCAATGTGTGGTTGCATGTGCTCCCGCACGACGAGAATGAGAAGCATGTGATACCAGCCTCATCTCCGGCGGACAATTCGTTCTTCGATGAGTTTCTCGACGATTTTTTTGCCGAGTGCGATGAGCACTTAACGGTGATTCGCCGCGATCTGCTGGCGCTTGAGCCGTTCGTTGGGCGAGTCCACGTCGATCGGGCGCTGCTTGAGGAGCTATTTCGCAGCTTCCACTCGCTGAAAGGGCTGGCGGGCATGGTCGGCGTCAGCGATGTCGAGCGGCTGGCCCACCAGACCGAAAGCTACTTCCGTGCCCTCCGCGATCAGCGGGTCGTGCTTCAGGCCCAGGCGCTCGACACCTTGATCGTGGAGGTGCGCATGCTGGAGCAGGCCCTCGCCGCGTGGCGCGCCCGACAGCCCGGCCCCGACGTCGATCCGGTGCTCGCGGCGCTGACTGACCTGCTGCCGGACGAAGCGCGGCCTGAAGCTGTGCCCTCGTCCGGGGCTGCGAGCCTACCCGATCAGGGCAACGGCACAGCGCCGCCCGCTCCGACGCTCCGCCAGGTCTGGCGTTTTGAATTCCTGCCTACGCCCGAGCTGGCCGATCAGGGAGTCAACGTCAACAGCGTGCGCACCCAGCTTCAGGAGATCGGCGAGATCGAGCATGCCAGACCGCTCGTGCGACCTGCGGGCGTCGCGTTCGAGTTTATCGTGGCGACGGATGCGGACGCCGAGAGCTTCTCGGCCTGGGCAGCACATGGCCTGCGCTGGGAGCCGTACAGCGTGCAGGTGGCGGCGCAGCCAGCGGCGGCGAGCACGTCCGCCGCTCCGATCTCGGTCGCCCCCGCCAACGTCGTGCGCGTCGATCTGACGCGCCTCGACGAGCTGATGCACATGATCGGCGAGCTGGTCATCACGCGCTCCCGCCTCGAAAACCGGCTAGCGCAGATCGAGCCGAAGATCGAGGTCAACGAGTGGCGGGATCTGCACGACATCAACGTGCAGCTTGGGCGGCAGCTGCGCGATCTGCGCGAGGGCGTCGTGCGCGTGCGGATGGTGCCGATGGGCGACATCTTCGCGCGGATGCAGTTCGTGGTGCGCGATCTGGCCCATGAGCTAGGCCGACAGGTGCGGCTCGAACTTCACGGCCAGCATACCGAGGTCGATAAGTACATCGTCGAGCGGCTGGCCGATCCGCTGCTGCATCTGGTGCGCAACGCGGTCAGCCACGGCCTGGAGCCAGCGAGCGAGCGCATGGCGCAGGGCAAGCCAGCCGAAGGCACACTGATGCTCTCGGCGTTCGACACGGGCGACATCGTGACGATCGAGCTGGCCGACGACGGACGCGGCATCGATCGCCACGATGTCGCCGAGCGCGCGCGTGCCCTGGGGCTGCTCGACGGCGATGGCCTGCCCGACGACGCGAAGCTTCTGGATCTGCTGTGCCTGCCCGGCTTTTCAACCCGCGAGCAGGTCGATCGCGTCAGCGGTCGCGGCGTAGGCATGGATGTCGTCCAGCGAACGATCTACGAGCTGGGCGGCACACTCACGCTGACAACCGAAGTTGGCCGTGGCACGCGCTTTACGATGCAGCTGCCGCTGACGCTGACGATCATGGATGCGCTGATCGTCGCGGCTGCCGGGCAAACCTTTGCCATGCCGCTGCCCGCCGTGCGCGAGGCGATTCAGATCGCGCCGGACGATATCACGGCTCTGGAGAACAACGAGCTGCTGCGCTATCGCGAGCAGGTCGTGCCGCTGGTGCGGCTGGCGCGCGTCTTCCGGCTGCCGGGCGCGGAGGATGGCGCGGGCTACGGGCTGGTGATCGGCCAGGAGCGCCACACGTTTGTGCTGACCATCGATCGGCTGCTGGATAAGCGCGAGATCGTCGTCCGCCCGATCGCCGATCCGCTGGTGCAGGTCGTCGGCATCGGCGGCGCAACCGAGCTGGGCGATGGGCGGGTCGTGCTGATTCTCGATCCGGCAGACCTGAACAGGCTTGATCGCGAGGGCGGCGCGCGGCCAGCGGGGCCAGCGTCCTTTGCGGCTGATGGAAGGACGAGTTCAACGATGCACGAGCTGCCGACAACAACCCAACCCTATATTTTGTTCGAGCTAGCCGGAACGAGCTACGCGATTCGCAGCAGCGATGTCCAGCACATCGACATGCTCGAACAGGTGACGCCCGTGCCGAACGCGCCGACGGCGATCGACGGCGTGGTGTTCGTACGCGGCCAGCTCATCCCGGCGCTCAATCTGCGCGCGCGGTTTGGCCTGCCCAAAATCCCGTACGATCTTCGCACCCGGCTGCTCGTGATCAAACACGATCGGCGGCAAGTTGGGCTGGTGGTCGACTCGGCGCGCGAGTTTGTGCAGATCGACCCCGACACATTCCAGCCGCCGCCTGAGGCGATCGGCAGCCTCAGCGGCAACTACCTCGACGCCATCGCCACGCTCAGCGACCGCCTCGTGCTGCTGCTGAATCTGCGCGAAGTCTTGACGCTGGCCGAGTCCTTGCTTCCGACATCGGAAGCGGGGTCGGTCAGGGGAACAAGCGAACAAGGGATCAAGGGAACAAAGAAGTTGGACGTTTAAGCTTTTGTTCTTTTGTTCGGTTCTCGGTTCTTGGTTCTTGGCTCTTTCGTCCCGACCTACGGCCTTTGTTCTATTGCTTTTTTGTTCTTTTGTTCTTTGTTCGAGGAGCACCTATGGGATTCTTCCTACGCCAACGGCGCAATACCGACAATGCACAGGTCGAGCAGATTCTTGAGCAGGCGCGGCAGTTGACGGCGACCGCAGCCGACATCGATCAGATCGCCGATCAGGTCGCAGCCGATGCGGAGTCGCAGGTGCGCTCGCTGGATGGCACGCTCAGCACCACCAACGAGGTCGTTGCCTCGCTCCAAGAGACAGCATCGCAGGCCGCATCGGTCGCGACCTCGACCGAAGAAATGGTTTCGTCGATCAACGAGATGGCCGCCTCGATCGAGCAGGTGACAGTCAGCACGATCAGCCTGTCGAGCATGGTGACGCAGACCGCAACCTCGATCGAAGAGTCGACGCGATCGATCAAGAGCGTGACCAGCACGGCCCAGGACATGGCGGCGGCGGCGCTGCAAGTGACCAGGGCGATGACCAGCATGACCGATGCGATCAGCACCGTCAGCGACGATACCGAGGCGCTGTCGTCGTCGGTTAACCAGACCGGCGCGGCGCTTGAGCAGATGACCCGCGCGATCCAGGGCACGGCGGCCAACACCGAGGAAGTCGCGACCGCCGCCGAGCAAACGTCGTCCTCGATCAACGAGATGGCCGCCTCGATCGAGGAGGTCACGGCGATGAGCGAAACGATGGCCGCGTCGATCGAAGAGGTTTCGACGGCGATCGAAGAGCTGGCGCGCTCGATGCAGGGCGTGGCACACAACGCGGCGGCCATCACCGATGCCGCCAGCAGCGCCGCGACGAGCGCGGAAGAGCTGGATCGCTCGATCCAGGCCGTTGCCAAGATCGCCAGGGAGGCCGACACCGTGACCCAGCGGGTGGCGCGCGAGGCCAAAGAGGGCGGTGCCGCCATCCAGCGATCGATCGAAGGCATCAGCCGCGTGCGCGAGGCGGTGGCGCAGAGCGCAGGCGTGATGCGCGAGATGGGCAAGCGCTCGAACGAGATCAGCAGCATCGTCGACGCGATCAACCTGATCGCGGAGCGCACCAACCTGCTGTCGCTGAACGCATCGATCGAGGCGGCGCGGGCGGGCGATGCGGGCCGTGGCTTTGCCGTGGTGGCCGAAGAGATTCGCAACCTGGCCGATCGATCTGCGCGCGCCACGGCTGATATTGCGGCGATTATCAAAAACCTTCAGGATACCGTGCAGGAAGCGGTGGCCGCCTCGACCGACGGCCTGCGTGTCGCGGACGAGTCGAGCCGCCAGTCCTCCGAGGGCGCTGCCGGGCTTCAGAATATTTTGTCCGGCCTGGACGAGATCACCCGGCTGGTCGGGCAGATCGCGCGCGCCACGGACGAGCAGCTACGTGCGGGGCAGCACGTGATCGCGACGATCGCCACCACCTCCCAGCAGGCGCGTCAGGTTGCCGCCGCAACCTCGGAGCAGGCTACCACAGCGCAGACGATCGTCAACGCGAGCAACCAGATGCGCCGGACGGTCCAGCAGGTGACGCAGGCGATGAACGAGCAGAGCAACGCGGCCCGTGACATCATCAAGGCGGCGCAGCGCACGACGGCGATGGCCGCGCAGCTGCGACGAGCCGCGACCGAGCAGGCCAACGCGGCCAGCGACATCACGCTGGCGGTCGAGACGATGCGGCGCGGCGTAGGCACCACTGCGCAGGCACTAGCCAATCAATCGAGGGCGGGCGAGCAGATTTCGGGCGAGGCCGAGCGGCTGGCACAGCTTGTCACCTCGGTGTCGACCGCGATGGCCGAGCAGGCCGCAGCCGCTGATCAGATCACCTCCGCCGTGACGCAGATGCGCCGCGAGGCCGAGCAGACCGCGCGGGCGATGAGCGAGCAGGCCACGGCGATGCGCGACATCAACACTGCGGCGCAACGTGTCGCCAGAGATATTGCCCTGGTGACACGCGCCAACCAGGAGCACTCGGGGGCTGCCGCGATCATCTTGAGCCGCCTTGCCGACATTCGGACGATCACCGATCGCAACGCCGCCGGGGTCAAAGCAACGCGCCAGGCGGCAAGCAGCCTCTTGGAGCGGGCGCGCGAGCTCGATGCGCGCGCCGAGCAGTTGAACGGAAACGGACGAGTACCTCATGCACGGTGAGACACCGCCGACCATGCCGCGTACGGTCGGAGTATTGACCACGGACGCCGCGCTGGTGGTCCAGTCGTGGGACGCATGGCTGGAGCAGCACAGCGGCATCTCGGCATCAACTGCGGTGGGCACGCCGCTCCCGGCTCTGGTGCCGGATCTCGCGGAGCGCAAGCTGCTGCCGCGCTTCGAGCAGGTGGTATCACAGGGCGTGGTCGTCGTGCTGACTCCGCTGTTTCATCACTATCTGCTGCGCTGCCCGCCCGCGTCGCCGTCCAGGCACTTCGACACGATGCAGCAGCACGTGACGATCGCGCCGCTGCGGATCGACGAGCAGATCGTCGGCACGATCGTGACCGTTGAAGACATGACGGCGCGACTCGATCGTGAGCGCGACCTTACCGCCCAGCTGCAAAGCCCCGACGCCACGGCACGCTTGCAGGCGGCGGAGGCGCTGGCGACGGCAAAAGAGCACGAGTCGGCGCTGCTGATCGATGCGCTGGCGGATGCCCAATGGCGCGTGCGTCGCACCGCTGTCAGCGGTCTGGCGGCGCGTGCTGGCGCAGACGCGGTCGCCGATATTCTGCGGGCGATGCGTGAGGAGCATCGGGATCTGGCGCTGCTGAACAGCGCGCTCCAGGTGCTGGCGCTGACCGATGTGGACGTGGTCGGGCCGCTGATCGACTTTTTGGAGGACCCCGACACCGATCTGCGGATCTACGCGGCGCTGGCACTGGCCGAGCACACCGATCCACGCGCGGCGGCGGCGCTGATCGCGGCGCTCGACGATCCCGACCAAAACGTGCGCTTTCATGCGATCGAGGCGCTGGGCAAGCTCCGCGCGGCGGCGGCGATCGAGCCGCTGCTATCGATCGCTGTGAGCGGCGATTTTTTCCTGGCGTTTGCCGCTATCGACGCGCTGCGAGCGATCGGCGATGCGCGTGTTGCGCCCGGGCTGGTGCCGCTGCTGGCCGACGATATGCTGCGCGATACCGCTGCGGAGGCGCTGGGCGCGCTCGGCGATGAGGAGGTGATCGCGCCGCTGCTGGCGCTGCTGGACGCTCCCGACGCTCCGGTGACGGTCGTGGTGCAGGCGCTCGCGGCGCTGTACCGGCGCTACGACCGGCTCTACGACGACGGCAGGCGGATCGCGGCGCAGGTCAGCGCGCGGCTGACACCGACGGCCCGGCAGGCCATGCTGGCCGCGCTGGATACCGCAACGCCCGACGAGCTGCGCGCGCTGGTGGTGGTGCTGGGCTGGCTCGAAGGTCCGGCGGTGGAGCGCGCCCTGGCGCGGCTGCTGGGCCAGCCGACGGTGCGGCTGGCGCTGATCGAGGCGCTGGTGCGCTTCGGGGCTGGCGTGGTCGATGCCCTGATCGAGCAGCTCGCGGCGGAGGACGCCGAGACACGCGCGGCGGCGGTGGTGGCGCTGGGCCGGATCGGCGATGCGCGCGTGGTGCCGGAGCTGATCGAGGTGCTGGAAACCGATCCCGATCTGGCTGTGGTAGCCGCAGACGCGCTGGCGAAAATCGGTGATCACCGCGCCTTCGAGGCCCTGCTGCGGCATCTGGGTGATCCGGACGTAGCGGCGCGGCAGGCGGTCATCTCGGCGCTGCACTCGCTGGGCCATCCCGATCTTGAGCAGCGCATCACGGCGCTGCTGCACGATCCCGACCCGCTGATCCGCGAGTCTGCGCTACGCATCGCAGGGTATTTCGGATACGACGCCTGCGCCGTGACGATCGTCACGGCGGTCGAGGATCGCGACGAGCGCGTGCAGCAGGCGGCAATCGAGGCGCTGGCCTACCTGGACAATCCGCGCTGCCTCCCGCTGCTGCTGCACGTGCTGCGGCATGAGATGCCTAACCTGCGGGCGGCGGCTGCGCGCGCCCTGGGACACATGGACGAGCCTGAGGCGCTCGCGGCGCTGCTCGGCGCGCTGGACGATCCGCAGCCCTGGGTGCGCTACTTCGCCACCCGCTCGCTCGGCCAGCGCGCGCGGCCCGACACGTTGGAGCCGCTGATCCGCGTGCTGGAGCGCGACACGGCGGGACAGGTGCGAATCGCAGCGGCGGAGGCGCTCGGACAGATCGGCGGCGAGCAGGCAGCGCAGAGCCTCACGCCGCTGACAGCCGCTTCGGATGCCGATCTGGTGCGGGCGACGCTCCACGCGCTGGGACAGACACGGCATCCCGCCGCGCTACCGCCGCTGCTGGCCGCGCTACGTGGCGCTGATCCATCGCAGCGCGCGGCTGCGGTCGATGCGGTGGCGCTCCACGGCGGCATGGGAGCCGTGCCCGCGCTCCAATGGGTCGCCGCCGCCGATCACGATGTCGAGATGCAGCAGGCGGCGATCACGGCGCTCAGCCGGGTCCAGACATCCGAGGCGACGGCGGCGCTGATCGAGCTGCTGATCGATCCGCAGCGGCGCGAGGCCGTGCGCGCGGCGCTGGCCCGTAAAGGAGCGCGCATCGTGGACGATCTTCAGCGCGGCCTGGCACATCCGCATCCGGCGGTGCGCGCGACCGTCGTCGAGATTCTGGCGCGGATCAAGCTGCCCGCTGTCAGAGAGCCGATCGCGGGCGCGCTCGACGATGTCGATCCGGCGGTGCGCATTGCCGCCGTGACGGCGCTCGGACGGATCGGGCACCAGCACGCGGCGCGCAAACTAAACGATCTGGCCTATGCCGATCCTGAGGCAGACGTGCGACGGGCGGCACGGACGTTGCTTGGGCGATAATTCTATGCCGTTGTACTCTGAAACGCTAAGCTTGCCGCCGAGCACGTTCGCTATTTTGCGCGACCTGATCCACGAGCGGACCGGCCTGTACTACGCCGAGGATCAGCGTGATATGCTGGCCGATAAGCTTTCTCCACGGGTGATCGCGCTTGGCTTCGGCTCGTTTCTGGACTACTACTACCTGCTCAAGTACGATGCTGCGTCTGACGAGGAGTGGCGCGCCCTGTTGAATGCGCTGTCGGTGCAGGAGACGTTTTTCTGCCGCGAGGCCGATCAGGTGCGTACGCTGGTCGAGGTGCTGATCCCGCAGTACGTGGCGGCTAATCCAGGCGTGACGGTGCGCATCTGGAGCGCGGCGTGCGCCACGGGCGAAGAGCCACTTTCGATCGCTATGGCGCTGGATCAGGCAGGCTGGTTCAGCCGCGCCCCGATCACGATTCTGGCGAGCGACGCGAGTTCGGCGGCGATCGAGAAAGCGCGCAGTGGGCTGTACCGTGATCGCTCGTTCCGCAGCGTGCCGGAGAGCCTGCGCGCACGCTATTTCACGGCTGCGGGCGGTGCATGGCGCATCGATCCGCAGATTCACGCGCGCGTCACCTGGGCGGTGGCGAACGTGACCGTGGACGAGGAGATCCGACACCTGAGCACGGCGCCGTTTATTTTTTGCCGAAATGCGTTTATTTATTTTTCGGAGCGCACGATTCGGAAAACCGTAGATCTCTTTCGCACGTACCAGCCGACGCCGGGCTATCTCTTCGTCGGCGCGTCGGAGTCGTTACTACGCATCACGACAAGCTACCAGCTCTGTGAGATCGGCGGCACGTTTGTGTACGTTAAAGGTGCCTGCTGATCGCTGATCCGTTCAATCGACGGGTGCGGCGTACCATGCACTCGTGGCAAGGAAGAATATTCTCATGAATCGAGTGCTCCGCGTGCTGATTGTCGACGACTCGGCGTACATTCGCAAGGTTGTCAAGCAAATGCTCTCGCGCAGCCCGTTTATCGAGGTCGTCGGGACGGCACGCGACGGGGCGGAAGCGTTGGAGCTGGTCGAGCAGCTTAGCCCGGATGTCGTCACGCTCGATCTGATGATGGCCGGGATGGATGGTCTGACCTTTTTGCGGGAGCAGATGGCGCGGCGCCCAGTGCCCGTCGTGGTGGTCAGCATCGCCAACGAGGGCAGCGAGGCGGTGCTTCAGGCGTTGGACGCGGGAGCGGTCGATTTTATCCAGAAGCCGACGGCACTGGCAACCGAAAAGGTCTTTCAGATCGGCGATGAGCTGATCGAGAAAGTGAAGGCCGCCGCCGAGGCGCCGCTCATGCGCGTGCAGCCGCCGATCGTTCCGATCGCCGCATCGGGAGTCGAGCCGTCGCCAAACGCGCTGGATGTCGATATTGTGGTGCTTGGCATTTCGACGGGCGGGCCGCACGCGCTGAAATATCTCATCCCGCAGTTGCCCGCCGATTTTCCGGTGCCGATCGCGGTAGTGATTCATATGCCCGTGGGCTACACCGAGCTATTCGCCCAAAAGATCGACGAGCTCTCGCCCCTCAACGTCGTCGAGGCGCAGCAAGGCAGCCCGGTCGTACCTGGCTCGGTGCTGATCGCGCCAGCCGGACGACACCTATTGTTTCAGCGCCAGGAGCGTGGTACAGTACTGGCACATCTCGATGTTCGCCCGATCGATACACCGCATCGCCCTTCTGTAGACGTCCTGTTTCGCTCTGCTGCCGAAGCCTACGGAGATCGCGTGTTAGGTATCGTGATGACCGGGATGGGCGCAGATGGACAGCAAGGCGCAGCCTGGATCAAAGCGCAAGGCGGCCATATCTGGACCGAAGCCGAGGCGTCGTGCGTGGTGTATGGTATGCCGCGAGCTGTGGACGAGGCGCATTTGAGCGACTACAGCGTGCCGCTCGATCAAATGGCCGCAGCGCTGGTGAGAGGAATAGCATGGCTAAAATCCTAATTGTCGATGATTCGAGCTTTTCGCGCCGCACCCTGCGTAAAATCTTGGAGCCGGCAGGCCACGCGATCGTCGAGGCCGAGGACGGCATGACGGCGATCGAGCAATATTTTCTTGACGCGCCAGATCTGGTATTCCTCGATATGAATATGCGCGGGATGCATGGCCTTGAAGTATTGAGCAAGCTGCGCGAGCTCGATCCTCAGGCGAGCATCGTCGTGGCAACTGCGGATGTCCAAAGCTCGACACGCACGATGGTCGCCAGCGAAGGCGCGAAGGCGTTCATCGCCAAGCCATTCGCGCCGAACGATATTCTGACAACGGTTGATACCCTCCTGGGGGGAGGGTCAGCATGATCTTGACAATCGAACAACAGGATGGGTTGGCCGAGCTGATCAATATTGCATTTTCGCGTACGGCCGCATCGCTCTCGGAGCTGACCAGTCAGCGGGTCTTGCTGAATGTGCCTGACGTGGCGGTGTACCCAAGCGGCGAGCTTGTGCCAACGCTTGCCAAGATGATTCATAATGATGTGGCGACGATCCATCAGGTCTTCCACGGGCCGATGGAAGGCGACGCGCTGCTGCTGCTCGACTACCAAAGCGCGGTCCTGCTGACGGAGCTGCTCACCAACGATTCGTCGGTCCAGCGCCTCGATAGCTCGGCGCGCGAGGTACTGACCGAGGTCGGCAATATTTTGCTCAACGCCTGTCTGAGCATGTTCGGCGATCTGCTACATACGCATCTGGCGTTCTCGGTGCCGCGTCTCAAGGTCGAGGCGCTCCAGATCATGCTGAACCAACTGATCGCGGGCAAAGAAGAGCTGCGCTATGCGCTGGTGATCTACACCGGTTTTCGCCTGCGCTCTAGCGCAGTCAACGGCTATCTGGTGCTTGTACTCGGCGTGGCATCG
Organism: Herpetosiphonaceae bacterium; assembly: GCA_036374795.1. NCBI lineage: Bacteria > Bacillati > Chloroflexota > Chloroflexia > Herpetosiphonales > Herpetosiphonaceae > Herpetosiphonaceae bacterium. Next base: position 14,065 of record DASUTC010000254.1, on the reverse strand, counting down.
CTCAACCGATTGCTCGAAGCGCTCGAAGAGGCATAACTTTGTTCTTACAGCCTTACAACCTCGCGCCGGAATTAAACGACGCTATGTTGCGCTGGCTCAACCACCTGGCAGCGCAAGGGATCTTAACTACCGATGCGGAGCTGCGGATCGTCGGTTGGAATCGCTGGCTGGAGCAGCACAGCGGGCTGACAGCGGAGACGGTCCTGGGCCGCCCTTTGTTTGAGGTCTATCCCGATTTGCCGGGCCGGGGCCTCGACCGGCCCTACCAGCAGGCGCTCGCCGGACAGGTGGTAGTGCTTGCGCAGCGCTTCCACCAGTTTCTCCTGCCGATGCCGCCGGGCATCGAAGGCACGACGTTTACGCAGATGCAGCAGAGCGTGCGGATCGCGCCGCTGACGGTCGACGAGCGGATCGTGGGCACCATCAGCTTAATCGACGACGTGACGGAGCGTGTCGTCCGTGAAGACGAGCTGAAGCAGCGGATCGAGGAGCTTGAGCTGCTGCAAGCCTCGCTTCATGAGGTCGTTCGCGAGCGCGAGGCGCTGCTCTCGATCGCGTCGCATGAGCTGAAGACACCGCTGACCGGTTTGCTCGGCCATGCGCATCTGGTGCGGCGCAGGGTTGCCGAGACGGATAGCCTGCCGCCGCGAACGCTCCAATCAATCAGCGCGATTATCACCCAGGCCGAGCGCCTGAATAGACTGGTGAGCAGCTTACTCGATGTTTCATCGGTGCAGACGGGGCAGCTTGCCATCCAGCGGGTGCCGCTCGACCTGTGCGCGCTGGTGCAGCGCATCGTCGGGGAGCACTCGTCGACGCTCAGCATCCACCGCCTCGCGCTCAGCAAGCCGGAAGAGCCGCTGATCGCTGCCGGTGATGAGGTTCGGCTGACGCAGGTCTTCACCAATCTGCTCAGCAACGCGATCAAGTATAGCCCGCACGGCGGCTCGATCACCGTGAAGATCGTGGCGCACGACGAGCAGGCAGCGGTAGCGATTGCTGATCCGGGCATTGGCATACCCTCGGCGGAGCTACCCAATCTCTTCCAGCGCTTCTTCCGCGTGCAGAGTCAGTCCACCAGGCATGTCGGCGGGCTTGGCATTGGCCTGTATGTGGTCAAGGAGATCGTCAGCCAGCACGGCGGGACGATCAGCGTCGAGAGCACTGAGGGCCTGGGCAGCACGTTTACGGTCCACCTGCCGCTGTGCAAAAGCCAGCCCACGGGTATCCCGCTCGACGGCTTGCACGCCCCCGACGCTTCCCTGTCCACGATGGATTTGCCGAACGCGCCGGATGTGGTGTCTTAGCTCGCGTAAGCGGGCTTTCAGGGAAAGCCCACCTCCGAGCCGATCGATGTTCGCGCCCAGGCCGACCATCGGCCTGGGCGCGGTCATTGTTAGCCTCCAGCCAGGCGCGCGGCAGCAAGCGTCAGGGCGCAGCGCGCTGCGCCCCGAGACAGCACATGCGCTGGCTACTGCAAGCCGGTATAGATCGCCGAGAGCAGATTGATCGAGGCGGTATCGCCGCTCAGCTCCCAGAACATGGTTCCGCCCAGGCCCTTCGACTTGATATACTGCATCTTGTTGTTCATCGAGGCCGGGTCGTCGTAGGTCCACCACGTGCGGCCATTGTAGATGTAGACCGACTGGGACACCGGGTGGAAATACTTCCTGTAGCTTCCCTCCAGCACAACGAGCTCCTTGTAGTCGTCGACACCGGCGGCATACTTGCCGCGCGCCGCCCCATTTGCCGCCTGATACAGCCCATCGCCGTTTGGCCCAGGCGCGACGCCCGACCAGCCCCGGCCATAGAAGGGCACGCCCAGATGGATCTTAGCAGCCGGAACACCCGCGCTCAGATACGCCTGGACGGCGGCGTCGCTCCAGTGGCGCTGGCTGTAGGAGGGGTCCTGCGGATCGCCGTAGAGCGGCGAGTGCAGATTGGTCGTTGTCTCCCAGGTGCCGTGGAAGTCATAGGTCATCAGGTTGATAAAATCCAGATACTGGTGAATGGCGCTCAGCTCGATCTTCGTGTAATGCGCCGGACCTGCGGGCGAGGCGACCGTCAGGAGATAGGACCTGCCGGTCTGGGCGCTCAGCGCGTTCATCTGGCTGCGGAACTCGGCCAGGAGCGCGGTGTAGTTCTGCGTATCCTCAGGGCGGTAGTTGCATGTCTCGCCGCAACTGCCGGGATACTCCCAGTCGATGTCGATGCCGTCGAAGATCCCGGCGTAGCCGCGCAGATCGGCGCTGAAATTGCCTTTGAGATACATGTCGATGCACGAGGCGACGAAGGCGGCCCGGTTCTGCGGCAGCGCGGCGTTCGAGAAGTAGTCCGATAAGGTCCAGCCACCGACCGAGATCAGGACCTTGAGGTGTGGGTACATCGCCTTGAGCTTGCGCAGTTGATTAAAGTTCCCGCGCAGCACCGGGCCTGAGGTTGGATCGGCCACGCCGTCGACGCTCTCCGTCGTGTCGAACGCCTTGGCATAGTCGGCGAAGGTGTCGGCGCTGGCGCATTTGAGCGTGGCGCTGACATCCGCGAACGCATAGTTGATATGGGTTAGCCGCTGTGCCGATCCGCTCACATGGACATGCTTGACCATATAGTTGCGGCGGTAGATGCCCCACTGGGTGAAGTAGCCGACGATAGGCCGGGCGCTGACCGATACGGCTGCCGAGCTGAGAGCTGACGACGAATCGAGTGTGGTGGACGTGGCGCTGCCATGCGCCTGGCCTGTCGGCGCCAGGCTGAGTAAGAAGACCACAAGCATGGCTACCGACAACGTGGGGAGCTTCATCGCTTTGCCTCCTATGACCTCTGTGGTTAAACCGGCGGCAGTTCCGCAGAGCAAGGCTGGCTCCGCTCTGCGGCTGCGGCCTCTGAACGATCCGGGTTCGGTTAACCTACACCAGCCGACCAGCCATGCGCAACGGCAACATTACCTATTTTTAACCTGCGGCGGGTCATGGTTTTGCTCCCTGTTTGCCCGCTTTATAGCGCGTGGTCTACGGTGAGTAATCCGACTGTCGCCAATGCAAGATCACCATGAATTTTGTGAAAATTAATACTATTTTGACATTTCTTTCACCTTTGTGTTATCCTGATGCCTGCGTTTAGGTGCCACCTCGTGCAGAATCAAAGCACCTGTTCAGGAAGGTATGCATACGATTCTGCATCAGCGTGGAGAAGGTTTGGGGATACTCCCAAACTCCTGGCCTGTCGGCGCACCAGGTACATCAGCTACAAACCAAATCCCCCCACCTATGGTCTTCACGTGGCTGCAACGTTTAAGAGTGCAAGGCACGTGAAGTAATCCCCAACAACCGAACAATCATCCTGTGGGAACAGGAATAGTTAATTTTGGACTGGCGCATATGTCAGGCCAAATCTGTCGTGTTGTTCTGAACTTAATAGCGAACATTATTAACACTACTGATGTGTTCGTTCTGCGCGTTCAAGCGGATGAAGCGCTGGGCATATCACGCATAGCAGTGCAGGGCTTCGGATCAGTGCGCTTCGATCTGTCCAGAGCTTGAAGCAACCTCTCGTACCCACCCAGAATCTTTGTCTCCTCGTTCGCGCGACAGCAATAGCCGCAATTGAACGATCATGCTGCGGAAAGGAGCCAAGCGGGTGCCACCTGTACCACCTGAGAGTCCATTCGTGCTGCTTGATGTAGCACGGCTCTTCAACTGGGATTCGATCTCATACGCCAGCAACTTACGCGACGGCACCTTCAATGTATGGCAGAACTCGTTTCCTGCCGAAGAACTGCCCGAAAGCCACAGCATTGTTGAGGTGGCAGGTGTCCCCTTTCGGTTCCCACCCAAAGAAGCGGGCCACTTGAACAATATCAGGTGCTCCGGTGAGCGGCTGGATCTCCCATCGGATCGCTACGATTGGGTTTATATTCTGGCAGCCAGCGAACGACGTGCCGAAGACATCGTGTATCTGCACTTTACGAGCGGCGCGATCGAGATGGAATGGCTGCGGATCTCGGATTTCTGGCCGGGTGGCCCGCAGCGATTTGGCGAGGTTGAAGCGTTCCGCTGCAAGCATATGCATTTCCCACGGCATATACAATCGGGCCAAGAGCCTGTGATGTGGATGCAGCGGATACCAGTAACCCGCCAGGAGCCGCTTGCCTGGCTGCGCCTCCCACAGAACATCGCCATCCATATCTTCGCGGCAACTGCGCTGAAGACACCGGAAGGATTGGTCCAATGAGAGTTGAGCTGTCGCCTATATCATTCTGGTTTCACGACCTGTGTAGCTGCCTCCATGATTGTATCGGCACGGTGCTGCTCTACTACAACCAGGACCCGATTCTGACGATGGGAGCGGCCTGGGAGTTTTACCACCAGCCCAACGATGTGACTCGCGAAGAATTTTATTATCCCTCGCCCCGCCCAACGCTCGCTGAAAGCATGATGCCGTTCCACCCCATCGCCTCCACCTGGCACCGCTCGGATGACGGCGAGGCGGCGCTGGCGGATCTGAAAGCCGTCCTCGCTCGGGGCGAGCCCGCCATTATCGCGGAGGATAATTTTTATATTCCGTTCCGCCCGGCCTTTGGCGATGTCCACGCGGCCCACCTGCTGGTGATGTACGGCTTCGACGAAGCAACCGACGACGTGTTTGTTCTCGACTCCACCCCACCGATCTACAAAGGACCGATTAAGGTAAGCGATTTTCTGGCGGCCAGAAGCTCAGACAATCGCATCGAAGGTGAGCGTGACTTCTTCTTCGCAGGCGCGCCGATCGCCAATCGCTGGCTACAGCTTGAGGTCAATACCCCCTTCCCGGAGCTGACTCGCGAATGGGTCGCGGAGGTCATCGCCACCAATGTGCGCCGTTTCCGCGAGCCCGGCGCCGGGCCTGGCATGGCCGGTATGGCTGGCCTCGCCGCCTATCTGCATGGCGTGTGCGAGCGTGCCTTGGGGCCAGAGGGCGGTCGTGCCCTCGACGAGATGTACACCGTCTCCTGGGTAGCGCAGGCTGCTGCCGGGCTCCACGCCGATTTCCTCATGGAGGCTGGACGCCGTCTCAACTGGTACGAGCTTGCCGAGATCGGGCGGCACGTCGCGCTCGTCGCCAACTCCTGGACCGGCCTCCGTATGCTGGGCAGCCACAGCTTCTCCGAAGGGCTGAATGTCGTTGATCAGGTCGCGCTTCGTACCGCACAGCTCCTGCTGGAGCAGGAAAAGACGCTGGATCTCTTGGAGCGGGCGATCAGGCTACGCTCGTAGCGTGGCGTCGAAACGGGGCAGGTAGCCGCTGGGCGGAGATGACCGCATCTTTTGCTCCCCCACGCGCAGAATCACGGAAACGGATCACGAAAGATGCACTAGCCGATTGAAGAAAGCTTATGACTCGTGTACTTGTGATTGGGCTTGATGCGCTCAGCCCGGATCTGGTCGAGCGCTGGCTATCCGATCTACCCAACATCCGCCGCTTGATGCAAGGCGGGATCTACGGCCCGCTGCAAAGCATCACACAGCCGATTACGCCAGCCGCCTGGACAGCAATGATCAGTGGGCGTGATCCCGGGCACTTTGGCTTTACCGATTTCACGTATCGTGTCGGCATGAGCTATACCGACTTCCGGCTCGTCCACTCGCGCGTGATTCGCGTGCCGACGCTGTACAGCCTCCTCTCGGAGGCTGGTCGCCGCGTGGCAGCGATCGGCGTACCGATCTGCTACCCGCCGGTCGACATCGCGGGCGGTATCAGCGTGGCGTGCTTCATGGCTCCGTCGCTCAGCAAGCCGATCGTATCGCCGCCGGAGCTGCAATCCCACCTTCTGGCACAGACAAGCTCGCCCTACGTGCTGGACGCCGCCGTGCCGGAGCAGGCCAGAGATATTGATCGGGACGAGCTGCTGCGCAACATTCGGGAAATGGATCGCCAGCGCTTCGACATCACGCGCCATCTGATGCAAACCACAGATTGGGACCTCCTCTTTATGGTCGCGATGGGCACCGATCGGGTCGGGCATTATTTCATGCGCTACCTGGACCCGGCCCACGGTCGGTACGATGCCGACCCACGCTACGCCGATGCGATTCGCGACCATTACCGCTACTGCGACGAGCGCATTGGCGACTTACTGCAACACGCCGGGCCGGATACTGTCGTGATCATCGCCAGCGACCACGGCATTCAACGGCTCAACGGCAAAGTTAACCTCAACCAATGGCTCATCGAGAACGGGTATCTACACCTGGATCAGCCGATTGACGGCCCGACGCCACTCGCCAAGGCTCCGATCGATTGGAGCCGCACCCGCGCGTGGGCCCGTGGCTGGGGCGGGCAGATCTACCTTAACGTACAGGGCCGCGAGCCTCAGGGCTGCGTCCCGACCAGCGAGGTCGATCGGCTGCTGGCGGAGTTGCAGGCGGGCCTTAGCGAGCTAACCACCGCCGACAGCCAGCCTCTGCCGGTGACGACGATCCGGCGGCGAGATGTTTACAGCGGCTCGCAGGCTGATCGCTGCCCCGATCTCTTTGTGCAGTTCGACGAGCTGCGCTATCTCACCTCAGACCAGCTCGGCCACGCCAAACTGATCACGCCGATCACAGAGCTCGGAGCCGACGATGCCAGCCACGCGAATCTGGGATTTCTGGCGATGGCCGGACCGAATATTCCGGCGCTGGGCCGCTTCGCGGCGTTGAGCATTCTGGATGTAGCTCCGACAATCCTTGATCTCCTGGGTGTGCCTATCCCACCCGACCTTGATGGACGGGCGATCCACGCCGAGGACGATGTGTACTCGGACGAAGACGAAGCAGCGCTTACCAGCCGATTACGGACGCTCTACTTAGAATAATCCATCAGATGGAGGTATTTGTGGGATCTAAACTTGCAATGTTCGGCGGTCCGCAGGCAGTGCCCCGAGAGCAGCGACAGGTCCAATGGCCGATCGTGACCGACGCAGATAAAGAAGCGGTGCTGCGCGTTCTCGACAGCGGCAAGTTCACGCCGACCTCAGAGGGCGAGCAAGAAGCCCGCGCCCTGGAACAGGAGTGGGCGCAGCTCGCAGGCACGCGCTATGCCGCCGGCGTCAGCAATGGCACCGCAGCTATCGCGCTGGCGTTGGCGGCACTGGGCATCCAGCCTGGCGATGAGGTGCTCGTGCCCGCGCTCAGCTTCATTGCCTCGGCCATGGCTCCCGTCTATCAGCTGGCGATCCCGGTGTTCGTCGACATCGATCCGCGCACGTTCAATATCGATCCCACACAGATCGAAGCCAGGATCACGCCCCGCACCCGCGCAATCATTCCTGTTCATTTTCACGGTCTTCCGGCAGATATGGACTCGATCCTGACGATCGCCCGCAAGCATGACCTTGTGGTTGTGGAGGATGTGGCGCAGGCTCCCGGCGCGACCTACAAAGGCCGCCCGGTTGGCTCGTTGGGCGATATGGGCGCGTTCAGCCTGAATGTACAAAAGAACATTCCGACCTGTGGCGAAGGTGGCCTGGTGACGACGGATGATCCGATCCTCCACGAAAAGGTCGTGATGCTCCGCCAGTTCGGCGAGGTGATCAAAGAGCGCGAGGATCGCAGCTACCTATCGCATATGCTGAGCTGGAACTACAAGCTCAACTCGGTTCAGGCGGCCTTCACCCGCAGCCAGCTTCAGCGCTATCCGGACTATCAGGAGCGTCGCGACCGCAACATTAGCGCGTTTCTCAAGCGCCTGGCCGAGCTACCCGGCCTGATCGTGCCCTACGTTCCGTCGGATTGCACCCACGTCTATCATATTATGCGCCTCCGCTTCGATCCGGCAGCGGCGGGGCTAGATGGTATCAAGCCCGGCCCGTTCCGCCAGGCCGTTCGGCGTGCGATGCGCGCCGAAGGCGTGCCGATCTCGCAATACCAAATGACGCCGCTGCCCGGCCAGCATCCTTTCCAGACCCAGCAGGGCTACGGCCACGGCTATCCCTGGACCCTCCCAGGTCTTCCGCCGCAGCGCTATGCGATTGAAGATTATCCCACAACGCTCGCGGTGATCAACGACTCGCTCACGCTGCAACGGCGGCACCTCAACCCCGACAGCGGCCCGCTGCTTCAGTTCTACGCCGATGCCTTCGAGAAGGTCTGGGAAAACCTCGATCGGATCGGGCGGATGGCTGAGTCGCTGCCGTATGAAGCTCCGTGGGAAGCGATTGCCCGGGAGGGGCCATACATCCCCGGAGCAGCAAGCACATCCAGCGCAACGGTGCTGCATGAATGATCTGGCAACGTTACAGCAAACGGCGCTGCGTATTCGGGAGCATGTCCTGGCGATGGCTGCGGGACCGGTTGGTGCTCATGTCGGCGGATCGCTATCGGCTGCCGACATCCTGACCGTGCTTTATTTCCATGTGCTGCGGGTACGACCGGACGATCCGCACTGGGATCAGCGCGACTATTTCATCCTGAGCAAGGGTCACGCGGGCGCTGGACTCTACGCCACTCTCGCCGAACGGGGCTTTTTTCCTGTGGATGAGCTAGCGACCTATGCTCGTCCGGGCGGTCGGCTGCTCTCGCATCCAACGCTCAAAGTGCCGGGCGTCGAGTTTCCCACCGGCTCGCTCGGCCACGGGCTATCGTTGGGCGTTGGCCTGGCGCTGACCACACAGCTAGACAGGCGGACGAATCGTACCTTCGTCTTGATGGGCGACGGCGAGCTACAGGAAGGATCGGTCTGGGAAGCGGCGATGGCCGCGCCGCACTTCGGCCTGGACAACCTGGTTGCGATCGTCGACCGCAACCGTCTGCAAATCAGCGGTCGGACCGAGCAGCGAATGCGCCTGGAGCCGCTGGCCGAGCGCTGGCAAAGCTTCGGCTGGAACGTTCTGACGGTCAACGGCCACGATATTGCGGCCTTGCTCGCGGCCTTTGAGCAGATTCCCATCCAGCCAATGCAGCCGACGCTCCTGCTTGCCAATACGGTCAAGGGCCAGGGTGTTAAGTTCATGGCCGATCGCAAGAAGAGTCATTATGTCACCCTGACAGCCGATCTGCACCGAAAGGCATTAAGGGAACTCCACGAAGGTGCGAAACGATGAGCCTCAGCGCCAGAACCACTCCCGCGCCGGAATGGACCGAGCAGTTTGCCGCTTCAGACCGGGAGATCTACCGCAAGACCTTATTGGAGTTGGCCCAGCGCGACCAGCGCATCTACTGCCTCGACTCGGACATGGGCGGCCTGGAAACAAGCTTCCAAGCCAGTCTGCCCGGCCAGTACATCGACCTAGGCATCGCCGAGGCGAATTTGATGTCTGTAGCGGCAGGCTGCGCCAAGCTGGGCAAAATTCCCTTTGTGAATACGATGGCGGCGTTCGCCAGCTCCCGCGCCTACGAGCAGGTCAAGATCGACATCGCCTATAACAACCTGCCGGTGCGCATCGTAGCGACACATGGCGGCCTGGCCGCTGCGTACTTGGGTCCGACCCACCATGCCCAGCAGGATCTAGCGGCGATGCGGGCGCTGCCCAATATGACAGTGATGACGCCCGCCGATGCCGTCGAAACGGCCAAAATGGTCGAAGCCGCAGCGTACCTGCCGGGACCGGTCTATATCCGGCTGGGCCGCAACCGGACGGATCTGGTCTATCATGCCGACTATGATTTCGCGGTGGGGCGGGCTGTCGAGCTTCGGCCCGGCCATGATGTAACGATCGTGGCCGCTGGCTCCTATCCCGTTCTGGCTGCGGTTGCCGCGCACGAGCGCCTCGCCGCACTCGGTATTACGGCTCGTGTGCTCAATATGCACACGTTGAAGCCGCTGGACGAAGCGGCCCTGGTAGCCGCTGCCCGCGAAACGCGCGGGATCGTTACGGTGGAGGACCACAGCATCATCGGCGGGCTTGGCGGCGCGGTGGCGGAAACGCTGGCCGAGCGCGCACCGACGCTGATGCGCCGCGTCGGGATCGCAGATGCGTTCTGCGATCACGTTGGCGATCATCACCATCTGATTGCATCGTATGGCGTGACACCCGGCCATCTGACAGCTACCGTTCGCGAACTGCTCAATCGTTAAGCCAACTGTACCAGGCACAATCGACTTAGAAAGGACAATCAACCATGAGCACGTGCCCTGAGTGTGATGGAGAGGTTACGGTTGCGAGCGATGCGCTCGCGGGTGAGATCGTCGTCTGCCCCGATTGCCAGGCTGAGCTGGAGATCATCGCCCTTGGTCCGGTCGAGCTGGCGCTGGCTCCCGAAGTTGAGGAGGATTGGGGAGAATAGCCATGAGCAGGCCGAACGATGCACCGCTAGCGGTTATCGCCTCGCGGATTCGTATGGAGGAAAAGCTGATCTTCGCGGCGTTAGCGCGGCATGGCATTCCCTACGATCAGCTTGACGAGCGTAGTCTGGTGATGGCGCTTGAAGATACCGCTGTCCCCTACGCAGCGGTAATTAATCGCAGCATCTCCAACACCCGCAGCTTATACGCCACACGGCTCTTTGAAGCGCGGGGCATTCCAGTTGTTAATCGCAGCCAGGTCATCGAAACGTGCGGCGATAAAATCCTCACGAGTCTTGCCCTGCTTCAGGCGGGTGTTCCGACGCCGCGCACCACGGTTGCGCTGACACCGGAGGCGGCGCTGACCGCCATCGACCACTTTGGGTATCCAGCGGTCCTCAAGCCGGTCACAGGCTCCTGGGGGCGGCTGCTGGCGAAAGTCAACGATCGCGAGGCTGCCGAGGCGATCTTAGAACATAAAGAGATGCTCGGCTCGCCTGCGCATTCGGTCATCTACATTCAGGAGTATATCGCCAAGCCGGGCCGCGATATTCGGGTCAACGTGATCGGCGATCGTGTGGTCAACGCGATCTATCGCTGCTCGGAGCATTGGATCACCAACACGGCGCGGGGAGCGGTTGCCCAGCCCTGCGAGCTGACGCCCGATCTGGTCGAGCTTTCGCTCAGAGCGGCCCAGGCAGTTGGCGGCGGCGTGCTCGCGGTCGATCTGTTGGAGCGCCCGGACGGCTCGCTGATCGTGACGGAGATCAACCATACCATGGAGTTTTATCGTACGGTCACGGCTACCGGCGTTGATGTTGCCGAGGCGCTGGTCGCGTACGTTCGGCAGGTGGCGCGTCTATGAACGTATCTGTGATCGGCGGCTCCGGCTATATCGGCGGCGAACTGGTCCGGTTGCTGCTCCAGCATCCCAGGCTGAAACTCGCGCAGGTGACATCGACTCGGTTCGCAGGCCGTCCGCTGCATGCCGCCCATCCCAATTTGCGCGGGCAGACAAGCCTGACCTTCGTGCGCGATGAGGAAGTGACCGGAGCGGATGTGATCTTTCTGGCGCTGCCGCATGGCGTGGCGATGCAGACGATCGGGCGCTGGGCCGAACTCGCGCCGACGATCATCGATCTCAGCGCCGATTTTCGGCTGCGGAATCCCGCCGACTACAACACCTACTATCACGAGCAGCATCCCGCCCCGGAGTGGCTGGCCCGCTTTGTCTATGGCGCGCCGGAGGTCAACCGCGCGCAGATCCGCGAGGCACGCTATATCGCCGTGCCGGGCTGTATCGCCAATAGCGCGCTGCTGGCACTCTACCCGCTCAGCCGGGAAGGCTTGCTGCACGGCGATGTTTTCGTCGATGGACGCATGGGATCGAGCGGCGCCGGCAACGAGCCCAGCCTGTCGAGCCATCACCCCGAACGGAGCGGCGCAATCCGGGTCTTTAAGGCGGCGGATCATCGTCATACCGCCGAGATTCGCCAGGTCTGCCAGGCATCGGTCCACATGACGGCCACGGCGATCGAGGCGGTACGTGGCGTTCAGGCGGTTTGCCAGGTGATGCTGCCGGAGCCGATCGGTGAAAAAGAGGTTTGGAGCATCTATCGACGGCACTACGGTGACGAGCCGTTCATCCGCCTGGTGAAGCAGCGCAGCGGCGTCTATCGCCTGCCCGATCCCAAAATTTTGAGCGGCACCAACTTCTGTGACATCGGGTTCGAGCTATCGGCGGATGGACGGCGACTGATCCTCATCGCCGCGCTCGATAATCTGGTCAAGGGCGGCGCTGGCAACGCGATTCAATGTCTCAATATCCTATCGGGCTGGGACGAGCAAGAAAGTCTGCGCTTTCCTGGCCTCCATCCGATCTAAGCAGCCGAGCAGGAGGCATGCCGACAATGTACGTGATCAAGGTGGGCGGCTCCTTGGGAGACGAGTTGGTTAACGTGTGCAACGACATTCAGATGCTCGTGGAACGAGGCGAGTCAGTCGTCGTGTTGCATGGCGGCTCGGTAGAAGCCAACCGGCTGAGCCAGCAGATGGGAATCCCGTCGCAATACCTGACATGGCCCGACGGCAGGCGTAGCCGATACACCGATCCCGCCACCCTCAATATTTTGACGATGGCAATCGCCGGACGGGTCAAGCCACTCCTGACGGCACAGCTTGTCCAGCGCGGCGTGCGGGCGGTTGGGCTGACCGGTATCGATGGCGCGCTGGTGACGGCCAGGAAGACGCTGCCCGCGAGAGTGATCATTGGCGATCGACTGTGTGTTGTGCGCGACGATCTGACCGGTCGGGTGACGGAGATCAATACGGAGCTTCTCCACCTGCTGCTCAAGTCGGGGTATGTGCCAGTCATCTCGCCGCCGGTGATCGATCCGAAGGTCGGCCCGCTGAACATCGATGGCGATCGGCTAGCCTCGGAGCTAGCGATTGCGCTACGGGCGACGCATCTGCTCATTCTGTCGAACGTACCCGGCTTACTGCGCGATCCTGCCGATCCGGCGAGTCTGATCACACGGCTGCGCGAGCAGGATTTTGCCCAGTATCTTGGGTGTGCGCAGGGGCGAATGCGGGTCAAACTGATCGCAGCCCAGGATGCGCTCAAAGGCGGCGTGTGCCGTGTCATCCTGGGCGACGGACGGCTTACGTCGCCGATCCAGGCCGCGCTTGACGGGCAGGGAACGACGCTTGAGGCTACGTTTATCCGAGAGGAGATGCTGCCATGAACGCGAGCGAGGCCGCCGCGCTCTTACGCACGATGATCGAGATACCGTCGCCCTCCGGGGGCGAGCACGCGCTGGCAACGTACCTGGTGGACGCGATGGACCGCTTAGGCTTCCAGAGCTTCGTCGACGGAGCGGGCAATGCCGTCGGGCGGCGCGGTAGTCCAGGCGGGCCGCTGATTATGCTGCTTGGGCATCTGGATACCGTCGCGGATCAGATTCCGGTCCACCAGGAGGGATCGCTGCTGTATGGCCGTGGCGCGGTCGACGCTAAAGGCCCGCTGGCGACGGCGATCTGTGCTGCCGCCCAGCTCGATACGATCGATGCGCAACTGCTCGTCGTCGGGGCGGTGGAAGAAGAAACGCCCAGCTCTCGCGGCGCGCACTACCTGCTGGAGCGCTACCATCCCGATGCGGTCCTGATCGCCGAGCCGAGCGGCTGGTCCAACGTCGTGCTTGGCTACAAGGGCCGCATGGGCATGCATTACGAGGTCCGCCGCCCGCCTTCGCATACCGCCGGGCCGGGCGAGAAAGCGACCGAGGTCGCGGTCGAGTTTTGGAACCGGCTCGTCAGCCACTTCGCAGCCTTCGACGGCAGCCCTAGTATTTTTTACCGTCCGACGGCGACGTTAGGCCATTTCGCGGGCGACATCGAACATGCATCGCTCGACATTTCCTGCCGCACGCCGCCGGACTTCGATTTCCATGCATTCGACCGATTCCTTGAGACGATCCGCCACGATGCGCGTCTGGAGATCGACGAGCGGACGCCTGCCGTGCTGATGTCGCGGAACGAGCCGACGGCGCGGATTCTGACCCGTAGTATTCGCAGCCACGGCGGACAGCCGAAATTCAAGATGAAGACCGGCACCTCCGACATGAACACAGCCTATAAGCAGTGGCGTGTACCGATGGCAGCCTACGGTCCCGGCGATTCCAGCCTTGATCATACCGCCGAAGAACACATCGACCTGGACGAGTATTATCGGGCGATCGAGGTGCTGCGGCACGCGCTGCCCTTGTTGAGCACCGAGCTACGTACCCTACAGGCGAGGTCGGAGCGCCGCCTGGAGAGCGAAGGCGTC
>DASUTC010000253.1 GCA_036374795.1 Herpetosiphonaceae bacterium | reverse complement strand
CCATCGCCTGCTTGAGCTGCTCGATCTGCTGCATGATGTCTTTCTGCACCACCACGTCGAGCGCCGTGGTCGGCTCGTCCATGATCATCAGCGCCGGGTTGAGCGCCAGGGCGATGGCGATCACCGCGCGCTGGCGCATGCCGCCCGACAGCTCGTGCGGATACGAGTCCAGCCGCCGCCGCTCGATGCCGACGATGTCGAGCAGCTCGGCGGCCCGCGCTCTGGCCTCGCGCTGGTGCAGCGCGTTGTGCTTGATCAGCACGTCCGCGATCTGATCGCCTACCCGCATCACCGGGTTGAGCGAGTTCATGGCGCTCTGGAAGACCATCGACACATCGCGCCAGCGAAACTCCTCCAGCTCGTCGAGGCCCATCTCAAGCACATCGTCGCCGTTGAAGAAGATATGGCCGCCCGTGATCAGCGCCGGTGGCCGCAGCACGCGCATGATCGCATGGGCAATCGTGGATTTGCCGCAGCCGGACTCGCCCGCCAGTCCAAAGACCTCGCCGGGCGCGATCGAGAACGAGACGCCGTCGACGGCGCGCACCGGCCCGCCACCTGTGACATACTCGACGGAGAGATCGCGAACATCCAGCAGCGCCGGGCTGCTCCGATCCTTACTGGGCGCGCCGGACGACCGGGGTTGCGCGGCTGTTGCGGAGCTTGCGGTCTTTGAGGACATGGCTGACATCCCTTTCAGCACGAAGGCGCGGATTGGTGACTTCGTCCATCGCGTAGTTGATCAGGGACAGGCCGAACGCGACCAGCGCCACGCACATCCCCGACGGGATGAACGTCCACCATGCGCCGACGAGCAGGCCCGCGTTGTTTTGTGCCCAGTACAGGTTGGTGCCCCAGGTGACATCGCTGACGTTGCCCAGCCCGATGAAGCTCAGCGCGGTCGCAGCGCCGATCGCGTATGTCACCGAGCCGATCATGCCCCCGACGATGATCGAGGCCATGTTGGGCAAAATCTCGCGGAAGATGATCCGGAAATTGCTCTCGCCGCTCACGATCGAGGCCGAGACGAAATCTTTTTCGCGCAGCGAGAGCGTCTGTGCCCGCAGCACGCGCGCGCCCCAGGCCCAGCCGGTGAACGCCAGCGCCAGAATGATCGTCGTGGTGCCGGGCCGCAGGTAGGCGGCGATCACCACCAGCAGCGGCAGCCCCGGAATCACCAGGAACAGATTCATCAGCAGCGAGAGCACATCGTCCACGCGGCCACGGAAGTATCCGGCGGTCATGCCGATCACTACGCCGACGAGCGTCGTCACCAGGCCCGTGGCGAAGCCGATCGTCAGCGAAACGCGCGCGCCCCACACGGTCTGCCGGAAGACATCCTTGCCCTGGCCTTCGGTGCCGAAGATGTGCTCGGTCGAGGGCGGCAGGTGGGGCCGATCCACAAACTCGGTTGGATCGCCGGGCGCGACGATCGGCGCGAAAACCGCGATCAGAATAAAGAAGAGCACGATGCCGCCGCCAAACGCAGCCTTTGGATTGCGCAGGAGACGGCCAAGCCATGCAAAGCCCCGACGGCTTGGCGGCGCGGCGGTCGGTACCGGCGTGATTTGCCCGGCAGGCGTGGGCTGAACCTCGATATGTCGATCTTGAGCTTGCATTGCACTCCCCCTAACCTGCGCGGACGCGCGGATCGAGCCGCGTGTAGACCACATCGACGATGAAGTTGGCCGCGAGGACGGCCAGCGTGATCATCAAGAAGAGGCCCTGCATCAGCGGATAGTCCAGGCTGGACACGGATTTGACGAGCAGGTAGCCCAGGCCCGGATACGAAAAGATCGTTTCGATCAGGATCTGCCCGCTCAGCACAAAGCCCAGCGCCATGCCAAACGCGGTGACGCTCGGCAGCAGTGCGTTCCGCGCGGCGTATCTAAACATAATCTCACGCTGCGACAGGCCCTTGGCCTCGGCCATGGTGATGTAGTCCTCGGCCAGCACGCCGATCATCGTGTTGCGCATCCCTAGCACCCAGCCGCCGATCGAAACCATCACGATCGTCAATGCCGGGAGCAGCATATGTCGCGCCACGCTGCCGACAAACGCGAGATTCCAGCCCGGCGCGAGCGCATCGCTGTAGGCGTGGCGCAGCGGGAACCAGCCCATACGCAGGCCGAGGAAGAAGAGCGCCATCAGCGCGAGGAAGAACGGCGGGAAGGCGCCGATCAACACCAGCAGCGGCGGCAGCGTGCTATCCAGCAGCCCTCCACGTCGCCACGAGCCGATGATCCCGATCAGGTTGCCAATCAGAAAGCTGATCATCAGCGCGGTGCCGCCCAGCAGCACCGTCCAGATCAGGCCCGTGCTAATCACCGAGGTGACGGGCGACGGAAACGATGAGAACGAGATACCGAAATCGCCGCGCAGCACATGCGAGAGATACACAAAGTATTGCTGGATCAGCGGCGCGTCGCTGAGGCCAAGCGCCTCGCGCAACTGCTGGATCTGCTCCGGACGAAGCTGGCCGCGCGAGCCTGCGATGATCGTCGAGGCCGGATCGCCGGGAATCAGACGCGGCAGAAAGAAGTTGATCGTGAGCGAGGCCCACGCAGCCAGAAGGTAAAATCCTAGTCGGCGGAGGATGAATCGCATCGTCGCACTCCTTCGCGCTGCCAAATTCCGAGTTTCGAGTTCCGATCTCTGAGTCCGGGGATCATGGGGCGGGGTAAGGGATCGGGAAGTTCCAAGGTCCGAGCTGCGTGTTTCCTGTCCCTGGTTCCTGGTTCCCCTGGTTCCCGCCCCAGACTCTCCGGCCTACTTGGGCTTGACCGTGGTCATCACGATCAACTGCTCAGGCGTACTCTGATGGAAGAACGAGCCGACCGCGTACGGATTATCCTTGGTCGGGAATCCGTCGAAGCGGGTGGTGTTGTACTCGTACCAGCTCGGTCCGGGGAAGAGCGGAATCGCCGGAGCTTCTGCCGCAAAGGTCTTCTGAAGCTCTTCTGCGAGCTGCTTCTGCTCGGCCTCGTCGGCGGTGCTGGCGAACTTGGTCAGCAGCTCGTCGGCCTTCGGGCTGGCGTAGCGGTGCCAGTTCTCGCCGCCGATCTCGCCGATGGCCTTTTTCGTGCTCGCCGACATCTGCCCGCGATAGTAGTTGAACGGCGTCGCGCCGCCGGTGCTCCAGCCGATCGACATGTCGAACTCGCCCTTCTGCACCCGATCGATCCAGGCGGTGAAGTCGTAGGTCTTGACGGTCGCCTCGATGCCAACGGCCTTGAGGTTTTGGGCCATAATCTGCACCGCCGAAACCCAGTCGGACCAGCCGGAGACGACGTTGATCTCGTACTGCATCGGCGTGCCGTCCGGCTTCATGCGCGTGCCGCCAGCGCCCCGCGCAAGACCGGCTGCGTCGAGCATCTTGTTGGCCTCATCGACATTCAAGGTGGTCCAGTTGGCGATCGTCGCCGCGTCCTTGAGCTTGAAGTTCGGGTACGCCTCACTCAGGCCGGTCGGATCAGCAGGCTTGGTGTAGTCGTACATCGCAACCTTGACGATCTGCTCGCGGTTGAGCGCCATGCTGATCGCCTTGCGCACATCGGCATTATCAAACGGCGGCTTGCTCGTGTTGAGGTAGAGCATCACCGTCGCGCCGACCGGCGGGAACCAGTAGCCGTTGGTCTGCGGGTTCTTGGCAACGTACGTCTTCTCGATGTCGGGGATGAAGTTGGCCGCGTAATCGTTCTCGCCGTTGATCGTCGCCAGGTTCGCCTGCTCGTTCCCCGGATAGGCCGGCATGCGGAATCCCTGGATGTAGGGCTTGCCCTCCTGCCAGTAGTTCGGATTCTTCTCGACCTGATAGATCTGGTTCTGGAAGACGGTGACTTCGGTGAACGGCCCGGTGCCGACCGGCTTGTCGTTGGTGAACTTGGTAGCATCTGGTACGTCTTTCCAGATGTGCTCAGGCACGATGTCCTGGTTGGCGATGTCGTACAGGCCCGGCGTAAAGACCTGCTTGAAGTTGAACTCGACGGTCTGATCGTCGGGCGCGTTGACGCTCTCGACGTAGGCGGTATCGCCGTTCATCGCGACCGCGCCGGAGCCGATCAGGCCGCTGGTTTTCTGGAGCAGGTTGAAGGTAAAGACGACATCTTTGGCCGTAAACGGCTGCCCATCCGACCACTGCACGTCATCGCGCAGCTTGAAGGTCAGCTTCTTGTTATCATCGCTCCAGGCATACTCCGTCGCCAGCCACGGGGTAAGCTCGCCCTTGACGACGTTGTAGATCATCAATGGCTCGTAAATGCCGTGGACGGTCGGGAAGAGAAAGGCGTTGCTGAAGGGGTTGAAGTTGCGTACCCACGTGGGCTGCTGCTGCGTCGAAACCGTCATAATGCCCTTCGAGTCGCCTGTCGGGGCGGCGGCGGGGCTGCCTGCCGGCGATGCGCTGGCAGCGGGTTCTGCGGATGGAGCGGCACTACTTGAGGCGGCTGGGCTAGACGCCGCTGGCTGCTGAGTCTCTCCGGCGTTGGGCGTGCCACCGCAGGCCGCCAGAATCAGCGCCAGGATCGTCAGCAGTGGTAGGAGCAGGTGGAGTGTAGGACGGCGTTTCACGCGAATAGGGTTCATCTTCGAGCCTCCATGGTCTTATGGAAACGACCGACGAACGGAAACGGTGGCGACAACGTTGCGCGCTAGACCTCCTTTCCTCAGCACTGCGGGCGTAGCTGCTCCAATCAGTGCTCGACTCAGGCTATGATTCACGGGAGCGATGCGGCCTGTTGTGCTTGCGTTAGTATAGCCTGCGTCCGCAAGCTGCGATTCTGCCGAAGGCTGGTGCAGGCCGCTGCGTCGCTCCTGTTATTCCGCGCTGGGAACGCTCCCAAAAGTAGCCGAAAACGATGATTGTGTACTGCCGCACGATCCCCGCACAATCAGCTCGTTGGGGAGACAGATGTGCTCGTAGCGCACTTCTCCGCGCTCGATCTGATCGACCAGCAGCTTCACGGCGATCCTGCTCATCTCGGCGATCGGCTGCCGAATCGTGGACAGCGGCGGGTTGGCAAAGGATGCTGATGGAAGATCGTCGAAGGAGACAAGCGCGATGTCGGATGGAATCGCGCGTCCGGCCTGGGCTATCGCGTGCATCGCGCCCGTCGCCATCGTATCACTCGCGACGAATACAGCGGTCGGCGGCTCCGGCAGGCTCAGCAGCCGCCGCATGGCGTCGAAGCCGCCTTGCCAGGTCCAGTCGCCCTCGACCATATGCTCGGCGCGGATCGGCAGGCCCGCTTCCAGCAAGCTCTGCTTGTAGCCGTCGCGTCGATCCATTCCGGCAACGGTGTGCAGCGGCCCGGTGATCGTTGCGACGCGGCGATGGCCCAAGCCGATCAGATGCGCCACCGCGCGCCGCCCGCCTTCGCGCTGCGCGGTCGTCACCCAGCTCAGGTTTTGAAAATACGGATGACTTCCAATCAGCACCAGCGGCGTCTTGTCCTTGATCAGCAGGGGCAGAATCGGATCGTCGATGTCGCCTGAGAACATAATCACGCCGTCGAGGTGGCGGCTGCGCAGGACGCGCTCGTAAAATCCGCGCTCCATATCGGGTGTGATCATCGACAGCACGACGAAATAGCCTGCCCGTGTGCTCGCTACGGTAATCTCTTGAATCAACGGTCCAAAGAACGGATCGGTGAAGTTGTCCGTCCCCCCGACCGGGATCAACAGCCCGATCACCTGGGTCCGGCGCTTGGCGAGGCTTTGGGCCGCGGCGCGCGGCACGTAGCCCTGCTCGTGAATCACCTGGAGCACCCGCTCACGTACGGCTGGCCGTACGTTGGGGTGGTTGTTGAGCACCCGCGAAACGGTGGTCGGGGAAATTTGCGCCAGTTTCGCGATTTGTTCGATCGTCAACGCTGCCATTGGAAGCATTCTCACTACGTCGTGACTGGACATGTACCCTGACGATGAACCGGGCCGTGTACGCGTAGAAAAAGCGTGGTAGGATTGTATCTCCGAAGTATCACGCGCGGCTCTCGCTCGACTGGCCGTTGGAAGCGCTTTCACTCCGGTGTTGCCAAGAATATCCTACAATGGTAACGTTGTCAAGAAGCATTGTTGATCGCGCTGTATCGACCGATCGGCAATGATGCTACTGATGGAGGCGCAATGGATGCTCGCCCACCGATACTTATTCCCCAGCCGCACAGCTTTGAATGGTCTTCCGGCAGCTTTGGCTTCGATGCCCAGACACATCTCGTGCTGGGTCCGCACGCGGGCGCTGACACGATCTTTGCTGCCCGCACGCTTCAATCCGCGATCAGCAGCATGTCGAGTCTGAGGCTGCCGATCGTTAAGACGACCTCGCCCGCCAACCAGCGCAGTGCGATCCGCCTGATCCTCCAGGGACGCGATGATGCGGAGTCGCAGCGCGACGGCGGGGAGCAGGAGGCGCTCGGCCCGCAAGCCTATCATCTGGTGATCGCGGCAGATGGTGTGGTGATCACAGCGGCGGATGAGGCGGGTCTGTTCTACGGCGTGCAAACGCTGATCCAGTTCGTGCGGATACATGGCCGCCGCCTGCCGTGCTGCATCTGCGCGGACAGGCCAAGCCTGCCGCGTCGCGGCGTGATGCTCGATATTTCGCGCGGCAAAGTGCCGAAGCTAGCCACGCTCGAACGATTGGCCGACATGCTGGCGCACTACAAGATCAACGAGCTACAGCTTTATACTGAGCATACCTTCCGCTTTCCGTCGCATCCACGGATCGGCCTGGATTGCGGCTCGCTCAGCGCCGACGATATGCTGGCGCTGGATGCCGTGTGTCGCGCGCGGCATATCGCGCTGGTGCCCAACCTGCAATCGACCGGCCATATGCGCCATATTTTGAGCTTGCCCGAATATGAGCATCTTGCCGAGACTCCCTGGCGCTGGAGCATCACGCCCGCCCGCGACGAGAGCTACCATTTTCTTGACGAGCTGTACGCCGATTTCCTGCCAGCGTTTTCAACGCCGATCTTGAATGTCAACTCCGACGAGGCGTGGGATCATGGTCGTGGTCAGGCGCGGGTGCTCTCTGCCGAGATTGGCTACGGGCGGGTGTATCTTAATCATATCTTGAAGCTGCACGAGCTTGCGACGCGGCATGGTCGCCAGATGATGATCTGGGCCGATGTGTTCCATCATTATCCTGAGCTGATCGCCGAGATTCCCGCCGATGTGATCCTGCTCGACTGGGAGTATGAGGGCCAGCCCACCTACCCGACGCTCGAAGCGCTTGCTGGATCGGGCCGCCCGTTCTACGTCTGCCCCGGAACGTCCTCGTGGAACACGCTCTTTCCGCGAATCGAGAACTCGCTGATCAATATTCGCAACTACGTGCGCGATGGCGTGGCGGCAGGCGCGATCGGCATGCTGCTCACCGACTGGGGCGATCTCGGCCACTACCAGCCGCTGTCGCACTCCTGGTACAGCTATCTCTTCGGCGCGGAGATGGCCTGGAGCGGCGCGGCCACAGCGACCGAGGTCTTCGACCGGGCGTTCGGGCCGCTGTTCCTGGGCGATGCCTCAGGCCAGGCGGTCGCCGCCATGCAGCGGCTAGGCCGCGCCGTCGAGCAGCCGGGGCTGGCCTTGCCCAATCGCTCGGATACCGTGTATGCGCTCTACGACGAGCCGCTACTGGGCCGTACGCTCCGCTCCGCTCCGCCGGAGGCGCTCCATGAGATGATCGCGGCGGCGGAGGCGGCGATGCCCGCGTTCGCTCTGCTTTCCGACTCGCTGCTGCGCCATGAGCTGCTGTTTACGGCTCACCAGATGATCTATGCCGCCAAGAAAGTCTTGCTCGGCCAGGCGATCCACCGCGCGCTGCACGATCTGTCAGAGGCAACGGAGGCAGCGCCCGATGGCCTGGCGCGTCTCGATGCGCTGATCGCCGACATGGAGCGGCTAAGCGACGCGCTGCCGCCGATGGTCGCGGAGTTCGAGCAGCTCTGGCTGCTCTCGGCGCATCGCAGCGAGATCGACCTGAACCTTCAGCGTTACGCCGCGCTGATCGAGCGCTTCGACGCGGCGCTACGCTGGCTGCGCGAGCAGCGGGATGGCTACGCCGCCGGTCGCGCGCTGGATGTCGGGCTGACGACCTACAATCCCGGCGAGTATCTTGTGCTCTGGGACGAGGGACACCAGGATCTGCATCGGCTGGTGAATCTCGTCGGACGCGATGCCGTGCCGCCGGAGATTCTGAGATGGCTGGATCTTGCGTCCTGAGAATCAAGAACCAAGAACAAAAGGAGAACCGAGAACCAAGAACCAAACCTGGAACTTGAAACTTGGTACTTGAAACCCCCTACTCCCCGATCCCTGGTCGTGAGCCGTGATCGTAGGAGTCGAACACCGACCGCACGCGCAGCCGTTGCCGCGCCTGCTCGATCGTCCAGCCCGCCGGTAATGGGCAGGTGACACTCACCGGTCGACCGGCGGGCAGGTCGAAATAGTTGTCGCTGAGCACTACATCGACGCCATCCAATAGCAGCTCGACGAATCGAGCGAGGGCGCGGGCTTGCAGCCGAACTGTGAGCTGCCCGCTGTCCTGCCGCACCTCGACCTCAATCTGCGGATCTTCCAGGGCCAGATGCTTGGTCGGAGCAAAGGTGCCGATCGCCATGTGCGTGCGCTCGTCGCCCTGCCATAGCTCGCAGACCAGGATCGTCTGCCGCCGGTGCTCGTCGCCGATCCGCCCGGCGAAGTCCAGCGTTTGCACGTGGCTGGTGCTATGTGGCGCAACCCGCACGTCTACAGCGCCTTCGTCCAATCGCTCGCCCCCCAGCGTCTCAAGCGACCAGCGGATCTTGCCTGCCCACGGCTCTGCGGCGTCGCTGGTGACGAAGAGGCCCATGTGCTCCTGCTGATCCTCGATCGAGAGCAGCAGCGGCGCGTAGAAGCGGCGGCTGGCATAGTGCGCCGCCTTCCAGCGGCCAATGTAGTCGATGCTGGACCACGAGGCGACGGGCCAACAGTCGTTGAGCTGCCAGTAGAGCACGCCGCTGCACGCCGGATCACGCCGCCAATGCTCCACACCGATGCGCATCGCCTCCGCCTGAAGCACCTGCGACAGATAGACGAGCGAGTCGAAGTCTTTGGGCAGGCGCAGATGCGCCGTCAGGTAGGTGACGATCTTGCCGTTGCCCGCCGGGTTGCGCTGATGGTGCTCCATGATGTATGACGTCATGTTCCACTCCGACGGCTCGGCGTAGGTCGCGATCGTCCGCAGGCTTGGCAGCGACTGGAAGCCGAACTCGCTGACGAAGCGGGCCGTGATCGCACGGTAGTGACCCAGCGGCATCATCGCGTGCCAGACCGTCCACTCGTGCATATCGCCGACGGCGCCGCCGTTCGGGTTTTGAAACGCCATGCCCGAAGATGGCGAGCTCGGCCAGTAGGCAAGATCGGGGTCTTCCGCCGCCACCCATGCGGGCAGCGTATGGTGAAAAAAGCGGTCGTAGGCGGCTTTGAGATCGGCCAGCTCCGGCACGTCCCAGCCCCAGTCGACCCAGGCGGTTTCGATCTCGTTGTTGCCGCACCACAGCGCCAGGCAGGCATGGTACCGCAGCCGCCGCATGTTTTCGACGACTTCAATTCGCACGTTCTCCAGCAGCGCGGGATCGTCCAGCGGGTAGGTCGAGCAGGCAAACATAAAATCTTGCCAGACCAGCACGCCCAGCCGGTCGCACAGATCGTAGAGGTAGTCGTCTTCGTAGTAGCCGCCGCCCCAGATCCGCAGCATGTTGTGATGCGCGGCAACCGCCGATCCGATCAGGTGGTCAAGCTGCGCGTGCGAGACACGGGTCGGAAACGAATCCGCCGGAATCCAGTTCGTGCCTTTAGCAAAGATCGGCTGCCCGTTGACTACGAACGTGAACGATCGGCCCCAATCGTCGGGCTGCTGGCGCAGCTCGATGGTCCGCAGGCCAATCCTGCACGTCCGCCGATCGAGGATCGTCTCGTCGCTCGACAGCTCGACTTCCACGTCGTACAGCGGCTGCGCGCCGTAGCCATTCGGCCACCAGAGCTGCGGTCGCTCGACGGCCATCTCGATCGTCTTGCGGTCTGCATCGAGCGCCGCATCCGCCGTCTGCACCTGCCCGTCGGGCGCGGTCAGCCGCAGTGTTACGCGCAGCGGTGCCTGCTCCCAGCGCTCGGCTGTCACCGTCGCGGCGAGCGTCACCTGCTCATCGGCATGGCGCTGGCGCAGGTGCAGATCATCAAGCCGCGCGATCGTGTACCCTGCAAGACGAAGATCGCGCCAGATGCCGATCGCGGGCAGCTTCGGTCCCCAGTCCCAGCCAAAGTGGCTGGGCGCTTTGCGCAGGTAGGGCGCGCCCGGCAGCGAATCGTTGACCTCGCGCATCGGGCGCTCGCGCGCGCGCTCGGCAGCATAGCCAGCCGCCGACCGAAACACAATGCGCAGCTCATTCTCTCCAGCCCGCAGCGCGTCGCGGACATCCCAGCGATACTGGCGGAACATATTTTCCGCGCTGCCGAGCTGCTGGCCGTTGAGCCACACGTCGGCCAGCGTATCCAGCCCATCGCAGACCAGGAAAAGATGCCGCCGCTCAAGCAGATCGGCTGCGACGTGAACGACGCGCCGGTACTCCCAGTCGCGCTCGGCCACCCACTGCACGCGCTTCTCTTCGTCGCCCACGAATGGATCGGCGATCCGGCCAGCCGCCAGGAGATCGGTATGCACGCCGCCCGGCGCGCTGCCTGGAAGCCACTCCTCACTTTCGGCTTGACGAAGCTGCCACTCGCCGCTGAGCGTATGATGCATGAATCCTGTCATAGCTACCGCCTGCCCTTCTCAAGAAATATCATCGGCTTGCGATTGTACTAGAAATCGTCGCAGGCCGCCTGTTGACATGCGCCCTAAGATAGAGCTACGATGCGCAGCGCTTATTCAAAGGCAATGACCACAATGACGTGTACAACCCACCAGATCGAGGATATGACCTACCTTGAGTACCGCACCGGCCCGCGTGAGACGCCTGATGCCTTGCCATGCGTGCTGGTGCTGCACTGGATGGGCGCGCAGCCTCAGGACATGCTGCCGCTCTGCACCGACTTTCCTCTCCCCGCCCGCTTTCTGATCCCATCGGGGTCCTACCCTTGCCAGCCCGGCTACTCCTGGTATCCCCTGGATTTTTATCAGCGGCCATTAGAGCAGCAGGCACCGATCATTCGCGCCACTGCCGCGCGTGTTGCCGCCTTTTTACACGCGGCGACGCAGCAGGTACCCTGTCGCGGCAAGCCTTTCGCGATGGGCATGTCGCAGGGAGGCGACCTGAGCTATGCGCTGGCGGCCTATCATTCCGACTTGATCGCCGGGGCGCTGCCGCTGGGCGCGCGCTGGTCGCCGGAGTTTCCTCGGCTCATCGGTGAGCTTACCGCCGCGCCCCACCCGCCCATCTGGGCCTTTCATGGCGCGGCGGACCCGATTGTGCCGCTTGCGGAAGTCGAGGCGGGAGTAGCATGGCTCCGGCAGCGCGGCATTGTCGCGCAGCTCCAGAGCTATCCTGAGGTCGGCCACGGCATCTCGCGGCAGATGATTGCCGATATGCATCGTGTGTTGCAGCGGGCAATGGCCTAGCCGAAGGGCGGGGAACAAAAGTACAAGGAAACAAAGGGGTGCAGATCAAACATTCCCCTCTCCTACCGCAGTAGGAGAGGGGCCTGGGGTGAGGGCCTCGACGAGAACAAAGAACAAAACACAGCGAACAAAGGAACACGGAAAACTTGAAACTTGAAACTCGGAACTTTGAACTCGAAACTCCTAGCGCGGTACTTCGTGGTGCTGGCGGCAGCGCGCCTCGTACGCCTCTTGCGCGCCTACCAGAATGATCGGGTCGTGGTACGAGGCTGGCCGCCCGTCGATCAATCGCTGCGTACGGCTGGCCGCCGAGCCGCAGATCACGCAGATCGCGTGGAGCTTGGCGACATCCTCAGCCTTCGCCATCAGGTGCGGAATCGGACCGAACGGCTCGCCCCGAAAGTCCTGGTCGAGTCCGGCCACGATCACACGCTTGCCTTCAGCCGCCAATCGCTCACATAGCTCCACGATCGCATCGTCGAAGAACTGGATCTCATCGATGGCGACGACATGCACATCGACCTGGATCAGATCGGCGATCTCGGCGGAGCTGGCGCACGGGATCGCCTGTGCGCGCACGCCGTCGTGTGAGGCGACTTCTTCGGTGCTGTAGCGCGTGTCGATCAGCGGCTTGAAGACCTGTACCCGCTTGCGGGCAATCTGGGCGCGCTTGATCCGCCGGATCAGCTCTTCTGTCTTACCGCTGAACATCGAGCCGCAGATAACTTCGATGCTACCGGCTGAACCCTCAAGCATGAGCAACTCCTGAACGTGTGGCAGTATGGGGCGCTGGTCGATGGACGAGACAAATGAAAAGGGCAGCGCATTATAGCATGCGTTGCCCTTTTGTGATTCCAGTGACGGCTTACTCTGCGGCCTGATCGTCCTCGCCAAAGACTTCCTGATACAGGGAGCGCTTCTTGGGCGCTTCTTTGGGCTGGCGGCGCTGAGCATCTTGTGCCTGCTTGCTCTGCGCCGTTTGCAGGCGGCGCATAAAGCGATCGACCTGGCCGGCGGTATCCACAATGCGCTGCTCGCCCGTGTAGAACGGATGGCAGTTCGAGCACACGTCGACGCGGAGGTTCTGGCGCGTCGAGCGCGTAGTGAACGTGTTGCCGCACGCGCAGGTGACGGTGGTTTCTTCGTATTTAGGGTGAATGCCCTGTCTCATGACTTCCTCCTCGTCGCAGACGGGCGGCCAGCCGCCGCTGCTTGGAGCTTTCGGGTGATAGCTTAGCGCTGATTAGGCTACGTTGTCCGTGATCTCGGCCACCGCAGCTACAGGATAGACGCTCACTTTCTTCTGGGTCTGCGAATGGTGCTCGAACGTGACAACACCATCGATCAGCGAGTAGAGCGTATAATCGCGGCCCATCCCGACGTTGTTGCCGGGGCGAATCTTGGTGCCGCACTGGCGGACAATGATCGTGCCCGGCTTGACCGCCTGACCGCCATAGCGCTTGACACCGCGCATCTTCGGCTTGCTATCACGACCGTTGCGCGAGCTACCGACGCCTTTTTTATGTGCCATTGCTCAATCCTTTCCTTTGCGTCAGGGAGCGCCTCAGGCGCTGTGCGCGCCGCTGCGCTACCTGAATGCTTACGCGCGGATCTCTTTGATTGCCAGCCGCGTGTAGTCCTGGCGATGGCCCGTGCGGCGGCGGTAGCGCTTTTTGCGCTTGTACTTAAAGACAACGATTTTTTCGCCACGCGCCTCGCCCACGACTTCTGCGACGACGCTTGCGTTGGCGACGAGCGGCGCGCCAATCTTGACGTCGTCGGTGCCGCCGATCATCAGTACCTCGTCGAGGGTGATCTGCGTGCCGGGCTCGGCGTCCATCAGCGCCACGTCCAGCGTCTGCCCCTCTTCTACGCGATACTGCGCGCCGCGGTCACGTATTACTGCGTACACGCTCAAACTCCTTTATCAGCATCATTAAGACAACAAGAATGGAGAGTGGCGTCCACCCTCCATATGAGAATAGTGTTGCTAGCTCAGAATTATAGTAGCTCTTGGCCCTGCTGTCAAATGTTCCGGGCGCTCTCAGACGGGGCCACGCCTCATTTTATGAGGCAAACAAAGAACAACAAAACAACGAAACAAAGGAGCTACTTCTTCGTTTGTGCGCCGGGCGCCAGACCCAAAGGGTACCCCGGCATGGCACCCGGTTCTTGGTTCTTTGTTCTTCCCCCGGCCTGTCGTTCCCCTAAAACCGACTACTCACGGTGACGATATACAGATCCACTCCGAGCTGACGGCTCAGGATCATCCGCAAGATGCGATTGATCACCGAGCCGCGCGTGATCTCGCGCCAGCGGCTCACATCCGACTGGCCGAGCACCAGATGGGTCATGTTATGTGTTTCCGCGTAGTTGACCAGTGTCGTCGCTACGTCCTCGCCCTTGACGATCTCGACATGCGCGCCCAGTTCACGCGCTTTGTTCAAATAGCGGGTACGGTTCGCCTCGTACAGCGTCGTCACGTGGCCGGGTGGCTCGATGTGGATGGCGAAGAGCTGGCCTTGTAGCCCTTCGGCCAGCCGCGCTGCCGTTAATAGCAAGCGCTGACTATTCGGGTTGATGCCGAGCGCAACCAGCACGCGCACCGGAGCTTGCGGCGTCTGGCTCCTCTGCGCCGCATCCTCGATCATGCACATCTCCTATGATGTGGGACGGTTTAGCCGCCGTACTGTAACGGATTTTCGCGGATGCGACAAGCGCGTAGGCCGCTCACTTCCGTAGATCGTTGGTGAATGCCTGCTCCACGTCCAGATCACGGTCGAGAATTGCGCTCTCGCGTAGGAAGCGATAGGTTGTCTGCCACGCCTGCGGATCGGAGTAGCCCAGGCCGTTCGCGTCTGCCGCCTCTGAGCGCCAGAGTGCCAGCGTTTCTTTGAGTTTACGTAACTCTTGAGGCTGCAACTCGGCTTTCAGCTCAGGAATAAACGTCAGCGCCAGCTTGAAGGCGGCATCGGGATCGTCCAGCGTGTCCTGAAGGCCGCGTCCCGTCGCGCGGGCAAACTTGCGAACCGTCTCCGGCTGCTCGCTGATCATCTTCTCGGAGGCTACCAGGCCATTGCTGACCAGCGCAATATAGTCGCTGACACGGATCACGTTGACCGGCGTGCCTTCGTTTTGCAGCAGCAGCGGCTCGTTGTTGAAGTAGCCGACCGCCGCGGCGACTTTATCCTCGCGGATTGCCGCCGCCTGGGTAAAGCCGATCTCGGTGATCTGCACCTCAGCCTCAGGGATTTTGGCGGCGTGCAGCAGGGCTTTCAAGCCGACATAGGTCGCGCCAAAGCGTCCCGGAATACCCACCGTCTTGCCCCGCAGATCGCCCGGCTGGGCGATGCCCTGGCTTTGCTTGGAGAAGACCGCGATCGGAAACTGCTGGAAGGTCTGAAAGACCAGCTTGACCGGGATCGACTGGGCGCGCGCCAGCAGGATCTCGTCGCCGCTGGCGTTGGCGAACTGGAGCTGCCCCTGCCCAACCTGAACCAGCGCGTCGCGAATATCGTTGTGGTTGATCGTCACGGTCAGCCCTTCGGCGGCGTAGTAGCCCTTGGCCTGGGCGACATAAAACGGAGCGAACTGTACATCGGGGATATAGCCCATCGCAACGTTGACGGTGGTGGTGCTGGCCGTGGGCGCTAGGTTGCCGCACGCGCTGAGTATCACGAGCGCGACAAGCGAGCAGAGCAAAGATAATTGGCGCATGGAATGCCCTTCCTCGTGGTATGTGAGGTGATCGTTAGGTGACAGTATGACGCTCATCGGTGACAAGCTGCGGCGGCACGCACCACATCTGCGGTGCTGCCGCAGCCTATGATCTATGCGGCCTGATAGTGCGCTAGATCTGATCGTGCCAGGGCAGCAGCAGCCGCTCAAGTCCAATCACCAGACTATAGAAGATCAGCGTGATCGCGCCCAGGCAGAGCAGCGCGACGAAGATCAGCGGCGTGTCGAAGAGGCCGCGCGCGACGTTGATCAGCGCGCCGAGGCCGTAGCGCGAGCCGATGAACTCGCCGACGACCGCGCCGGTGGTCGCGTATGCCAGGCTGGTGCGGAAGCCGCTGAAGAGCACCGGCAAGGCCAGCGGCAGCTCGATGTAGTGGAGCCGCTGCCACAGGCTCGCGCCCTCAACCTGCCCGACCTCGCGCAGCTCACGCGGGATGTTGCGGATGCCGGTCAGCGTGCTGCTGAAGATCGGAAAGAACACGACGATCGATGCGACCAGGATGTTGCGCATAATATCGGAGCTATAGCCGAACCAGATGATGATCAGCGGTGCGACGGCGATCACCGGAATTGCCTGAGCTGCGGCGATGTATGGCGCGATCCAGCGCTCGATCGTGCGCGAGTGAGCGACGATGTAGCCCAGCGTCGAGCCGCTGAGCAGCGCCAGGCCAAAGCCGCCGAGCGATTCAAGCAAGGTTGGCAGCGTGTGCTGCACCAGCGTGCCGTCGGCCCAGGCCCTGACAAAGCGGGCGAGCACGTCCTGCGGCCCCGGCAGCAGCCAGACCGGGTACTGCGTTAGCACGGCGATTGCCTGCCAGAGGGCCAGCAAGATCAGGCTTGAGGTGAGCAGCGTCACCACCTGATGAGGTACCTGCCGCCGCCGTCGCGGCACGCCAGGCGGCGTACCGGCTACTGCGATCTCCGACAGCGGGCGGGTGTTCGTGGATGGGATCAGGCGCGATCCCAATGTTGGACGCTGAATCAGCAAGACACTTTTACGCATACCACAACAACAAAGCCCCGAAGGTCGATGACCTCCGGGGCTACTTGGCATAGCGCTACCCGTGCCGCGCCTGGGGAAAGGTAGATCTCCCCTACAAGCGGGCACTCGCATGCTACGCGATCTTCTACCATCCAGACTATACTGTCGGCCCTGGTTTTGCACCAGATCCACCGCTCGTCCGAGAACGAGACGGGTCGCGGGCTGAGGCACACTACAGGTTTGTACTGCTGTAGCCTGCACATCACCGCCGGTCGGGAATTGCACCCTGCCCCGAAAATCGCTTCTGTTCCTAGCGTACCACGTCTGCTGGACGGCGTCAAAGCCTTTAATACTAATGTACAGGTTGGACCAAAGTTGGACGCAACGCCAAGGCGCGCCATGCCGTACGGGTACGACACGGCGCGCCTTGCTTCGAGACGATCAGCGGGTATGCCGGGCCTAGAGCGCTGGCTGCTGTCCGCTGCGCTGCATACACTCCTGGTACATTCGCTGCTGCGCCAGCTCCAGCACGGTCGCGCTGTGCTGGTCCTGCTCGGCGGTATCGTAACAGTCGGCGATGCCGATGCCGACGTTCAGCGCCAGGCGGCGCGCCAGATGAACCCGATTCCAGGCTTCGATCGCCGCTTCGATCCGGGCACGCCACACGGCGACGCCTTCGGCGCTGGTATCGGCGAAGAGCACGGCAAACTCATCGGCGTCGATGCGCGCGCAGTAGTCTACCAGCCGCGACGAGCGCATCAAGATGTCGGCAAGGCCCTGGCGCAGCGTCGCGCTGCGCTGCGTATCGGCGGCGTCCTGTGCCGATTCGGGCTGGATGATCGAGAGCACGGCGACCGCGTAAAAGTTGCCGTGGCGGCTCCAGCGGCTATCTTCTTTCGCCAGCGCGGCCTCCAGGCTGTCACGCGCCAGCAGGCCGGTAACTTGATCGATGCTATCGTGCATCGACTGGACCTGCTCGATGCGCTCCAGATGGCGCGTCTGGGCATCTTGATCCAGCTCGTGGCGCAGCAGCCGCGCGAAGAGTTGCAGCATCGCGACATCTTGCTCGCTAAACAGGCGCACGCTGGGATCTGCCGCCCACAGCGAGCCAAAGACGCGGCCATCGGCCATCGAGAGCGGCACGCCGATGTATGAGCGGATGTTGAGTTCGAGGCGATTCGGCAAAAACCGAAACGGCATGGGTGCCTGGGTAATGTCGCTGATGCAGAGCGGCTGCCCCTGTTCGAGCATGTGCATGCAGAACGTGTCGTGGAGAGGATAGATCTGGCCGGCGCGAAGCGTGTGATGCTGATCGACGACCGACATCACCGTATAGGTAGTGCTTTCAATGCGCGCGACAACGGCAAGGCGGGTGTGAAGTAACCGGGCGACAACATCGAGAATGCCCTCGACGACATCGCTAAGCGTGACGTTCGGCGCGCTGGCGCGAACATCAGCGAGAGGCAGAACAGGCTTGAGCATAGCCTTCCGAACTCCTTAGGTAAGGACGTTGTACAACGGTGGTAAGTTCGGTGCGACCTACCAGGGCCACGGAGCTACAGTGCGTGGTAGCACTCGTACGATACCGGGATCGCCGCTGATGCTCAAGATACGCTAGTCCTACCCCTCAGGCTCCACTGTTGGGATGCTGATATACGCTGCTTTCCTAACCCTTCGTTTGCACCGACGATCGCCACAAATGCGGCGCTGCGGGGATAGCCGGACAGCGCCGGGGAGCGCCGCCTACGCGCTTTGGCTCGGCGTCTCCTCGGTGGCCTCGCCACGCCGGGCGATCGTCAGTGCCTCGGCGGCCAGCGCCGCGTCGATCTCTTGCAGCTTTTCGAGGTTGGCGCGCTGTTTCCATAACGTCTGCTCAAGCAGGTTGACCAGCGCCTCGATCATATGCTTACGTCGGGGCGCTTCACGGGGCAGTGCGCGAATTCGCTGGACGCGGTCGCGCCAGCTTTGATCAAGCCCGTCGAGCGACACCGAGGCCAGCCCGATCGCCGAGCCTTCCATGGCATGATAGAGCCGGACGAGGGCTTGAACTTCGGTGCGGAAGCGAGTACGTACAATGTTCGTATCCATTAGCGTCTCCTTAGTGGAGAATCAAGGAGCATGTTCTGAGTTCAACGTTTCGAGTTTCCTGTTCCCGGTTCTGTGTTCTGTGTTCTGTGTTCTCTGCCCAGACTCGTGAGCACCTCGCCCCGGATGACGCGCATATCGCGTGCGATTGCGTCGAGCTGACGCCGCTGCGCTTGCTCGGCCAGCGCCTCCAGAACGTCCGGCACGTCGTCGGTAAGATCCTGAGCGCGGTCGTGCAAGATGCGCTGGCGCTGCTCAGGCGAGTCGGCGTCGAGTAACGCCTGGATCAGGTCCACGGTTGGATGCGGCTGTGCCGCCCGGAGCAGCGTGAGCCGCTCGGCCAGCGCCTCGGCAGTTTCAAGATGGCGATCCTGACGCAGCCGCCGAACATACTCATCGAGCTGCTCCAGGGCTGTCGTCGTTTCGAGCACGGGATGCGCTGCTGCGACCGCACGGATGTCTTCAGCAGCGCGCGCCTCCATCAGCGCCCGTAGCGCGATCGAAAGCTCATCTTCGGGCGCGGGCTGGCTCAGCCGCGCGCGCCGTAGCGCCTCCTCGCCGACGACTATCTGCGCGCTGGCGAGGTAGGGCTGGCGCTCTGCAAGCGGAATACGGCTGATCAGGAATTGACCAAGCTGGCGCGCGATCGAATGGGCTTCCTCCGGCGCGCCATGCTGCTGGGCCGCAAAGATCAGCGCTTGCGCAGCGCCATCGTGAAAGAGCAGCGGCGCGTCTACAGGATGCGGCGTGCCGCAGTGCGGGCACTGCGCGACATGCATGCTGCCGGAGTCGATCTGCGCCGTGAGATCGGGCCGCTCCGCTGCATCGACGATCAGCCACAGCTCGGCGGCGAATGGCTGTGCGCAACTGACGCAGCGTAGCTCGACGGTTTGCGCAAGCGATCGTTCCATGCAGGGCTCCTGTGTCCGGTAGTTCGTTCAGTATAGCATATGTCCTCGACGCCGTTAGGGCAGAGCGTCCTGACCATCCACCGCTTAATCCTCTACGCCCGAACCATCCTGTTGTACTGTCGTCGGCGACGAATCACGGCTGGTTTTGGGATCGGGCTGTGGTAAACTGCGCTGCTGCATGGGCGGATCGCGGCTACGGCTGTGCGCGCAGAGCCGGTGCGCCACCGCCTGCTCCGCCCAACGAAACGGTTTACATGATCGGGCAGCGATGATCGGGCGTGAAGGCGGATGGCTACTACATCGATCGGATCGCTAGCGGACCTCGTATCGGGCGGTGCTTGTAGGTATTTATGCGCGCTGTTCGGATTGACGGTACCGGCGTCTTGCGTATAATGTAGCAATAAAGCTCAGCGTCGTAGGATGGTTGTTTTCCCCGCACCTCCATACAGCGTGAGTACGAGCCGTTGAATCGCGTACCACACCGCGCCGTGCGGTGTTGTACTCTTTTTGTGTCCGGTAGTCCCTTATTCGTAGCTGTGAGGAGATAGAATGCCGTTCTTTTCCAAACGCTCCTTTCGGTCCCTCAGTCTGGTAGTGGTTGCGGCGCTGCTGTTAGCGGGCTGCGGCTCACTCGATGGCGAACTCTCGACGTTCGCGACTGATGGCTATGAGAGCACCCAGATCAACAACCTGTTCCAGCCGATCTTCTGGATGGCTATCGGCGTCTTTGTGATTGTCGAGGGGTTGTTGCTCTGGTCAGTGATCCGCTATCGCCGCCGTCCAGACGACGGGATTCCTGTGCAGCTCCACGGGAATCTGCCGATCGAGCTGGCCTGGACGATCGCGCCCGCGATCCTGGTGCTGGTGATCGCCGTGCTGACCTTCCGCAC
The DNA here is from genome assembly GCA_036374795.1 of Herpetosiphonaceae bacterium. Lineage (NCBI taxonomy): Bacteria > Bacillati > Chloroflexota > Chloroflexia > Herpetosiphonales > Herpetosiphonaceae > Herpetosiphonaceae bacterium. Next base: position 5,675 of record DASUTC010000253.1, on the reverse strand, counting down.
GCAGGCTGAGCTTGAGCGAGCGCCGCAGAATCCGATCAATGTCACCGTTGTGGGCCACCAGTGGTGGTGGGAGTTTCAGTATCCCGATCAGAATATCGTCACGGCTAATGAATTGCATGTGCCGGCCAACCGCGATGTGCTGTTAACGCTCACGTCGGCTGACGTGATCCACTCGTTCTGGGCACCGCGCGTTTCGGGCAAGACCGACGTGATCCCCGGCCACGAGAATAAGCTGCTGATGCAGCCGCTCTCAGAGCAAACCCTGCTGGTACGCGGCCAGTGCGCCGAGTTCTGCGGCGGCACGCACGCGATGATGGCCTTTCACGTGGTCGTCCAGCCCCAGGCCGAGTTCGATAGCTGGGTCCAGCAACAGCAGGCGGCTGCACAGGCTCCTGCGGGCGTCCAGCAGGCTGCCGCCGCGCCTGCTACTGGCGCGACTGTTGCTGCGACGGTGACGGGCGTGGCCGCGACGGGCGACGAAGTTGCCGCGACGACGGCGGCGACGGCGGCGGCGACGGCCAACGCGGCAGAGACGGCTACCGCGCAGGCGCAGCCTACCAGTCAGGAGGCGCGGGGCTACCAGTTGTTCCAGACCAAGGGCTGCGTCGGGTGCCACGCGATTACCGGCTATCCGGGCGCGGTATCGCGCGTGGGTCCGGATCTGACCCACGTCGGCAGCCGCCAGCATATCGTGGCGGGCTGGCTGGAGAACACGCCGGAGAATATGCGGCGCTGGCTGCGCGACCCGAACGAGGTCAAGCCGGATAATGTGATGGGAACTGCAATTAAGCTTGGTACGCTGAAGCAAGATGAGATCGAGGACCTGGCTGCATATCTGGCATCGTTGAAGTAGTGGGCGCCGGGTACACTGTGTTCTATTGACTAAAGGAGTAGATATGGCAACGACCGCCGTGCCCATTCCCCAGGTAGGCGAGCGACGCTGGTGGCATACCGCCTGGGAGTGGATCACCACCGTCGATCATAAGCGTATCGGCATCATGTATATTGTTACGGCGATCGCGTTCTTTGTCTGGGGCGGGATTGACGCGCTGCTGATCCGGATCCAGCTGGCGCAGGCCGAGAACACCTTTTTGAGCCCACAGGTCTATAACGAGCTGTTCACGATGCATGGCACGACCATGGTCTTCCTTGCGATCATGCCGTTGAACGCCGGGCTTGGCAACTTTATCATCCCCCTGATGGTCGGCGCGAACGATATGGCCTATCCCCGCCTGAACGCGCTGGGCTTCTGGCTGTTTCTCTTCGGCGGCATCTTTCTCAACAGCTCCTATCTGATCGGCCATCCGCCGGATGCTGGCTGGTTTGCCTACGCGCCGCTGTCGGCCAATGGCGGCGTGATGCCCAAGACCAACGCGATGGACTTCTGGGTGCTCGGCATCAACATCCTGGGCGTCTCGTCGATCCTGGGCTCGATCAACTTCATCGTGACGGTCTTCAACCTGCGCGCGCCGGGCATGAAGTTCAACCGCATGCCGCTGTTCGTCTGGGCGCAGCTTGTGGTGGCCTTCCTGGTGATCTTCTCGTTCCCCAGCATCACGGTCGCGTCGGTCCTGCTGTATTTCGACCGCAACTTCGGCACGGCGTTCTTTCTGCCGGAACGAGGCGGCGACCCGATGCTGTGGCAGCACCTTTTCTGGTTCTTCGGCCATCCTGAGGTGTATATTCTGATCTTGCCGGCCTTCGGCATCATCTCGGAGATCTTCCCGGTCTTCTCGCGCAAGCCGATCTTCGGCTATGCCTTTATCGCTTATTCGAGCGTGGCGATCGGCTTCCTGGGCTTTACCGTCTGGGCGCACCATATGTTCTCCGTGGGCATGGGTCCGTGGGCCAACGCGGCCTTCTCTGCGACCAGCCTGATGATCTCGATCCCGACCGGCGTCAAGATCTTCAACTGGCTGGCGACGCTGTGGGGCGGATCGCTGAACTTCAAAACGCCGCTCTACTATGGCGTGGCCTTTATCTTCCTCTTCGTGATCGGCGGCATCACGGGCGTGATGCTGGCGCTTCCGCCGCTCGACTACCAGACGACCGACACGTACTTTGTGGTCGGTCACTTCCACTATGTGCTCTTCGGCGGCGCGATCTTCGCGATCTTCGCCGGGTTCTACTACTGGTGGCCCAAGATGTTCGGGCGCATGCTCAGCGAGCGCCTGGGTATCTGGCAGTTCTGGCTGATGTTCATCGGGATGAACCTGACGTTTATGCCGATGCACTACCTGGGCATGATCGGCATGCCGCGCCGCACCTGGACGTACGACTCGGGTCTGGGCTTCGAGTTCTGGAACCTGATGGAGACGATCGGCGCGCTGATGATCGCGCTATCGGTGTCGATCTTTATCCTGAATGCCATTCTGTCGCGTCGCAACGGCGAGATCGCCGGCAACGATCCGTGGGATGGGCATACCCTGGAGTGGGCGACGACCTCGCCGCCGCCGCCGCACAACTTCGACTCGCTGCCGGTGATTCGCACGCGCCGCCCGGTCTGGGATCTGAAGTACGGCGAGGCGCAGCACTTCACCAAGCCGCGCGACGCCAAGGCTGCGGGCAGCACGGATGAAGAGCACACGCCGCCCAGCATTCATCTGCCGCCGCCGTCGTTCTACCCGATCGTGCTGGCGTTCGGCCTGACGATGGCCGCGTACGGCCTGCTCTACTCGTCGGTGGCGTTTGGGCCAAGCCTGACCGCTATTATCGTGGGCATCTCGATTGTCTTTGTCGCCATCGCCGGTCTTGCCAGCGAGGCGGCGCGCGATTAGTCGAAGCAGGGCGCGAGGCCCAGGGCTTTCGCTCACATGCAGGTGTAGACCCTGTGAGCCTCGCGCCGATCACTGTTAACGAGAAGGTACGTGGTCGCCGCCACCTCGCCTGAATCCTGGCTGCCGCAGGCTGCATTCTCACAGGTGGCAGGCAGGCCGCGTACCTCCTGTAAATGAGAGGTTTGTATGGCGCAAGCAGTCGCCCATGATCAGAAAGAGCATGCTGCTGGAGCCGCGCATGGTCACGGCGGGCATCATCCGCCTACGTCGCTGGGGGTGAATACCCGCAAGCTCGGCCTGTGGACCTTTATCAGCTCGGAGGCGATCTTTTTCACGGCTCTGATCTCGACCTATCTGGTCTTGAAGCCGCGCAATCTGGCGCTGGGCGGTCCGGTGCCGGAAGACTTTTTAGGCATTACGCTGACGGCGATCCTGGCGTTCATCCTGCTGATGAGCAGCTTGACGATGGTGCTGGCGCTCAACGCGGTCGAGCACAACGACCGGCGCGGCACGCATCTCTGGCTGGGCGCGACGATCCTGCTGGGCCTGATGTTCCTGGGCGGGCAGACGTACGAGTTCAACAAGCTGTGGAGCGAGGGTTTTCACACCGTCACGATTACCAAGCAAGATGGTAAGATCGAGCAGATCGGCGTTGCCGAGCATCATCTGGAAGCAGAGCTGGAGCATCTTCACGAGGAATATCCGGGCGCGCAAATTCAGCAAGGCCCGCGCAAGCCAGTCACCTGGACGACCAGCATCTTTGGCTCGACCTTCTTCACGCTCACTGGTTTTCATGGTACGCACGTTGGTATTGGAGTCATCTGGCTATCGATCGTGCTGGCGATGTCGTTGCGCGGGGCGATTAGCTCACGCAATAGTTTGACCGTGGAAATGGCCGGTTTGTACTGGCACTTCGTCGATCTGGTATGGGTGGCGATCTTTACGCTGATCTATCTGATCTAAGCTGCTGATACAGAAGGAAAGGACGAAAAGGTGGCTAAGCATTCATCAAGCCAGACGGAGGTTGCCGCGGGCCATGACCATGCGCCGTCTCACGCGCGACTGTACGTTAATATCTTCTTTGTGCTCTTTGCCGTTACGATGATCGAGGTTTTCGCCAGCTACCTTAGCGATTACGGCGTTCCGGTGTGGAGCGAGATCGCGGTACTCATCTTGCTTTCGATCATCAAGGGCGCGCTCGTTGTTATGTTCTATATGCACCTGCGCTTCGATAGCCGCTGGTTTACGTCGCTGTTCATCGGCGGCGTGGCGATCGCCGTGCTGATGGGGATCACGTTCATTCTGCTGTGGGCATATAAAGCGAGCGTCGGTGGCCTGGTTGTGTAAGCGTGAGAGCACAGGAGGAGGGAGCCGCAATGCCAAACATAAATGTGATCGGTGTCGTTCCCAACGATGCGGTTGCGCATCAGCTTGTCGGCAATTTGCGACTGGCGGGCTTTGAGCAGCAGGATATTTCGCTGATCATGGCCGAGCGCGAGCGAGCCGTCGATCAAAACCAGACCGACGACGCGCTCGCCGAGGGTCTGGGCGAAACGGCGGCACATGCCGCGACGGGCGCGGCGGTTGGCAGCGGCGCTGGCGTGCTGGCCGGTCTGGCGACGCTGGCGATCCCCGGCATCGGCCCGGTGATCGGCACAGGCGTCTTGCTGGCGCTGTTCGGCGGCATGGGCGCGGGCATCGGCGGCTTGATCGGGCTGTACTCCTCCGAGACTGAGGCGACTCAGGAGTTCGAGCGCTACGGCGTGGCGCTGCGCGAAGGCCAGGCGCTTGTATCGGTTATGGTTCCCGACCGCGAAACCGCCGCGCGCGCCCAGGAGATGTTTGCCGAGGCTGGCGCGACCAACGTCAACTCGTATCTGGCGGATCAGTCGGATCTTGCCGATGCTCCGGGGATCAAGGAAGTTAACGAGTAGCTCGCCAGGCTGAGCTAGCTCTAAGCACCCCGTCGCTGTTCCTCGCTGTCGGTGCGTGGACGCGACGGGGCTGCGGTTTTGAGGCAGGTGGTATGTTTCCAATCTCGATATTAGCGCCGATCGTGGCCCATCCGTTCGCGCCGCACGAGGGTAGCTGGTGGGCGATCGAGCCGCCGATCACCGTGGGCGTGATCGTGATGACCGCGCTCTACCTGTACGCGGTCGGGCCGCTGCGGCGGCGCTGGGGAGAGCACGTCGATAAGCGACAGGTGATTATGTTCTTGCTGGCGATGCTGATCGTCTTTGGCTCGCTGCAAGGGCCGCTGCATGAGCTGGGCGATTACTATCTGTTTAGCGCACATATGGTGCAGCACTTGCTGGTGACGATGATTATGCCGCCGCTGCTGCTCAAGGGTATTCCCGGCTGGCTGGTCGACCGGGCGCTACGTCTGCCGTTGGTACTGCCGATCGCGCGGTTTATCACCTCGCCCTTTATCGCGTTTGCGATCTTCAACATTGTGTTCTCGCTGTGGCACGTGCCTTCGTTCTACCAGATGGCGCTCGGCAATCCGCCGATCCACGGCCTGGAGCACATCCTGTTTATGGGCACGGCGCTGCTCACGTGGTGGCCGATCTTCAGCCAGTCGGCGCTGCTGCCGCGCCTGAGCGAGCCCTGGCAGATCTTCTATCTCTTTGCCCAATCGCTGATCCCGACGGTGCTCGGCGCGCTGATTACGTTTGCGGACTTTGTGATCTATGAGTTCTACGCCGCCGCGCCGCGCGTGATCGCCCTGCCAGCGATCGAAGATCAGCAGATTTCGGGGCTGATCATGTGGCTGGGCGGCGCGTCGATCGTGCTGCTGGTGCTGACGGTGCGCTTCTTTCAGTACATGGAGCGCGACTCCGACGAGTCGCTTGAGGCTACGGGCGTGTAGACAGCCCGAACAACCAACGCCGAAAGACA
>DASUTC010000252.1 GCA_036374795.1 Herpetosiphonaceae bacterium | reverse complement strand
CTGTCCCACAGTTCGAGTCATGGTTTTTCCAGCAGGAACGCAGGTCACACGCTCGATCCCGTCGCCTTTATCCTCAACGCCGCGCACCATGCGTCTGCCGCAGATCTGCCTATCGCTGGATCGAACACGTGCCCGTGAAAGGAGAAGGCTATGTTTGCGATCATCGACGCGCACGGCAGGGTCGCGCAGGCCGGGCGTGTACTCCGGCCTCGGTATCTGCTGTCGCTCGTAGCGGCCATGTTTGCGGTCTATCTCGCCGTGCTGCATCCCTGGCTGCTGCGCTGGGGTGCCACCGCTGCCGAGCAGCAGATGATCTTGCCCGGCGATGAACTGGCGCAGCCGTCTGCGGTACGTGCTACTCGCGCCGTGACGATCGACGCTCCACCGGAGAAGATCTGGCCCTGGCTGCTCCAGATTGGACAGGATCGGTCGGGATTCTACAGCTACACCTGGCTGGAAAATCTCGCGCTCGCGGCCATGCCGGAAGTCCACGAGATCCGGCCCGAATGGCAGCAGCGCCAGATCGGCGATCGGGTGCCGATGGCTCGCCAGGATGTCTTCGGCGGTCCGATGCGCGATGTCACCACGCTACCGGTCGATGTGCTACAGCCGGGACAGGCGATCGGGCACCTGCCCTGCGTGTATGTGCTTCAGCCGATCGATGCTCGGAGCACGCGCCTGCTCTGCCGCGAGTACAACACGATGCCGCTGCTGGTGCGCTGGCTGCTCTGGGACCCGATGCACTTCACGGTTGAGCGCCGTATGATGCTCGGCATCAAGGCCCTGGCGGAAGGCCGCGTGTACCCGCAACCGGCGCTGGCAATACCGGCGCGGATCGGGTGGGCGGCGGTCGGCATCGGCGTGCTCGGCCTGTTTCTCGCTCAACGCCGACGATGGCCGTGGCTGCTCGTGCCCTCGGCGGTAGCTGCGCCCGTGCTGTTGACCACCGGAAACGCCGACGGAGCGCTGGCCGGATTTCTGGCCGTTGGGATCACGCTGCTTGGCGCGCTGCTCTGGGGCCGACGCTGGTGGCCGCCTTTCAGCCTGATCGCCGCGCTGGTGCTGCTGGTGCTGCTGGTCACGCCTGAGGCGTATGTCGCGTTCGGCTTGATCTTCGACCTCCTGATCCTGCTGGCAATAGCGGTCGCGCTTGGCTCGCGGCAGCGCCACCAGCCCGCTGCCATGCGCGGCCCGACGCCCGGAGCTGTATGAGCGCGCGGAGCGGCAGAACGATCCGACAGTGGGACGCACGATTGCCGTGGTCTGGTATTTCACTGATTTCGGCCTACGGCCCGGCGAGAGCTACCGCTACGCCGCGCAGCCTATAATCCATCGGGCACGATCATCTCCTCGTCGGCTCCCGTCTCGGCCAGGACCACGCCGTCCACGACCATCAGAAGCCGCTACATCGATCCCGCGCTGACCCAAGCAGCGCAGCAAGCGGCGAAGGCGCAGCTTGAGAAGGACATCATCCTGGCCGACCTGAACTATGTGGAGATCTCGATTCGATCGACGACCGGCCAGGGGAATGCGCCGCGTGATGTCGTCACCTGCTACATCGACGGCCTGAAGCTCGTTGAAAAGGAAGTGGCAGGGATGACACGCTTGGTTCAGCCTGCGGCAGAACGATGCTGCCGCAGGCTATCTCTACCCGCGATGTTCGTCGGCTACCAGATATACGGGATGAGCCGATATTTCACATGTGCCATATACGCATCATATCCGGGCAGCTCGGCTCGGAGCAAGCGCTCCTCCTGCACCGCGCGCAGCGCTATGCCGACGGCGAGGAGCAGCACCAGGACGAAGCCATACCACGATCCCAGCAACAGGGTTGTGCCGACCAAGAAGATGATCGCGGTGGCATACATCGGATGGCGCACGTACCGATACGGTCCCGTGGATACGACTGTTTGCCCGCGCTCGGCTTGCAGACGCACGGCAGGCGACAGGTACGAGTTTTCGCGAAACGTCAGGAAAAAGAGGTAGAACGAGGCCAGCAGCAGAATCGCTCCGAGCACCTGGAGCCAGCCTGGCATCTGGGACCAGTGGAACCGCACCGCGTCGAGCGGCATCGCGATCAGCCAGGCAAGAAAGATCAGGTTTGCCACTCCGAAGAACACCTTATCCCAGGTCTGCTGATCGGGCTTGCCGATCCCGGTCATGCGCTCCGTTAGCAAGCCGGGGTTGTTGCGCAGCAACCATAGGCTGATCGCGACCGTGAAGCCAAAGAACAGCACGAGAAAGGCCCAGCCGGCAGGCCAGGCCACGGTGCCTGCCGCCAAAAACAGGGCCAGCGCGAAGACCACGAACATACCGACGATTTGTACCGTGAGCAGCTTAAGATTGACCGTCATAGCACACCTCCTGCAACGACGCGGGAGCGAACAACTCGTGCTTACCGCCGCAGTATATGACGTGTTCGCCCGCTTCTCTGCACGCTGCTATGTAGGCATGTCTGGCAAGCGCTTCGTTCCCGGCTACAGCCAGTGCCGCCGCCAGAAGAGGACTCCCACTATCACTGAGATGATGAGTGAGAGCAGCAGCAATCCACTAAAGGCAAGCGGCGATTTCTGAAATGGGAGGCCAACATTCATGCCATAAAGACTAGCAATGATCGTCGGAAAGCTGAGAATAACCGTAAAAGCCGCCAAAACTTTCATGACGACATTCAAGTTGTTCGCAATGATCGACGCAAATGCATCCATCATCTGACTCAATATATCTCCTGAAATCGACGTCATCTCTGTCGCCTGAGCATATTCGATCATGACATCCTCCAGCAGGTCATAGTCGTCCGGCTCAGGATTAATAATATGACCTTTCTGTAAATGTTCGACAATCAGTTGATTAGCTTTCAGGCCGGTCGTGAAATACACGAGGCTTTTCTGGAACTTGAGTAAGTCGAATAGTTCTTGATTCCGCAGTGATGCTCTGAGGCGGGCTTCGGTTTGCTCAATGCCCTGATTGATTTGCTGTACGTGCGCTACGTACTGCTGTGCTGTTTCGAGCAGAATGAGCAATATAAGTCGTTCGCGGTGGGGGATAGCGTGATGGGTGGTAATAAGCAGGTCGATCAGTGGGAGGGCGACACGTGAGATGGTGATGATTGCTGTCTCGTTGAGGATGATGCCAAGGGCGACGGTTTGATACGGAATATCAGCGATTGGACCCACGTAGTGCGGAATTCGCAAGATGATCAGGGATTGCCCCTGATCGTGGTCGATGCGCGCCAGCTCATCGATGTCCAGCGCGTGGGACACAAACGCTGGCGGCACTGCTGCTAACTGGACGAGCCGATCAATTTCAGTGGCGGAGGGATCGGTAACGTGAAGCCAGCATCCCGGCATAAAGGTTTCAACTCGTTGAAGAGCCTTACCATCTAGCTGAAAAATAGTAAGCATCAGCGCGCTCCAGTAGCACTGAGTGTCTTCTGCTCTCCCTGGTGAGTCTTTGCATCATACAGGAAAGCACGTAATACGCAAGACCGGATCCGAGCGCTGTCGTCCACAGGTATCAGCGAGCATTCACGATCTCGCTGCTGCCTGTCGGTCTGCACCTCGAATCTGGCCCGTTTCAAGCAACATCCAGCAGGTGATGGATATGACGACCGCCGGAAACGAATTCTACAGCGCCTTCGCCGCGCTTCCCGCGCTGGGCAATTTCCTCGACGAGATGCGGTAATACCGGGCAGGAGCGACGCGCCGGATCGGACGGGACTTCGGCAGCGGCGGGGCGCGGACAAGCCGCCAGCGCAGGGGTGCAATTGTTTGAGCGCCGCTCTGCAAGGGCTAGACACGCGAAGGGATCATCTGGTATTGTGTACCGACAACCTGACGGCTCAGGTAACTCTGGCTAGCAACACGATCCAGTTGGAAGCAAGGGGACGATGGAGCCTATGATCGAAGCAGATCAACGCAATCCACAGAGCACCGCGTCTGCGGGCACCGCATCACCTGGCACGATCGATCGATCCACCACCGCCGATCCGACCCTCACGATGGGAGAGACGCAGCGACGGCGCGGCCTGGCTCGCTGGCTCTATCCCGAAGAACTTCTGGCAATTGCGCTACTCCTGGTTACTGTCGGTATCAACATCAGCATCCACCGTACGCTGAATACGGAGATCTTGTACCAGAACGTCAGCACCTACCGCACGCTCTTCCAGGGCCAGATCGAATATTTTCTTCGCGCTCTGCGCTACTGCGTGATCGGCTTCATGGTCTGGCACGGCCTGCGCTGGATGCTGGGACGACCACTGCATCTGCTCGCATGGCGACGGCCCGACACGCTGATTCTGGCAGCACGGGCTATGCTCGTCTATTTCTTCTGCGCCGTCGCCTTCGGGAATCTGCAAGGATTTATCCGGCGGCTCAGCCCGATCGACCGCGACGACTGGCTGATCGTGATCGACCGGGTGATCTTTCTGGGCTACGAGCCGCTCAAGCTGCTGGAGCCGCTGGTGACGCCGTGGCGCGTCAATTTCATGATGCAGATCTACATCAGCATGATGATCATGCCCTTCGTAACGATGGTTGTTTTCCTGCACCAGGGCAAGCTGCGCGCCTTCCGCAATACGATCGTATCGCTGGTGCTTGGCCTGATCGTCTCCTATCCGGGCTACCTGATCATGCCCGCGATCGGCCCGCAGTACACGCTGCGCCACCTGTTTGTGCGCCGCGTCTTCGACGTAGAGGCCATGCTGAGCCACGGGATCGACCGGCTGACCCGCGACACGTTTCCCAGCGTGCATACCGCCGTCAGCGTTATTTGTATGATCCTGGTCTGGCGCTACAGCACCAGCCGGATCTACCGGATCGCCTTTGCCGTCTGGGCGCTCAGCATCGTCTTCTCGACGATGTACCTGCGGTTTCACTATGTGTTCGATGTCATCGTCGGCGTGCTCGTCTCGATCTTCGTGACCTGGCTTGGTCCCCGCTTCAACGACTGGTATCTCGGACGGGCAGAGCCGGACGCGCAACCGACCGCCTGATCTGGCAGATCGCAGAGGTGGAGCGTTTCGCGCGAGCCGTCCGAAACGCTCCACAAGCAACCGACCGCGTATCACTCCCCGCGTGGTTACTTCCCAAAC
>DASUTC010000251.1 GCA_036374795.1 Herpetosiphonaceae bacterium | reverse complement strand
CGGCGCCGCAGGGCAGCTGAGGAGCCTGCATTTCGCGGCGGCGGTGCTGCGGGCGGAGCAAGCCCCGCCCCCACGAGAGACGCGCATCCTGGTAGCAACTGTTTTGAATTTCTATTTTTGCAGTGAGGGGCAGCCGGTGGCCGTGATCGGCTGCTGCAGGTGGCTGCGCATGGTGGCGTTGAGCACGCTCAGAAGCTTTCTCATACAGGCTACGATCGCGACTTTCTTGGGCTTTCCGCCCGCGAGCAGCCGCTGATAGAAGGCTTTGATCTCCGCGTTGAAGCGCGTTGCCACGAGGGCCGCCATGTACAGCACGGCGCGCGCATCGCTACGGCCGCCCCAGATACGTCGAGCGCCGCTGTGCTTGCCGCTGTCGCTGCATAGCGGCGCGACTCCGACCAGCTTGGCGATCTGGCGGCGGTTGAGTTTGCCGAGCTCCGGCACCGCACTGAGCAGCGTGATCGCAGTGACGCGACCAACGCCTTGGAGCTGCTGCAGAAGCTCGACCTTGGCGTGCCACGCGGGGTTGAGGCTGACGGTCTTGTCGAGGTCCTTGTCGGCGTCGCGCAGGCGCTTCTTGAGCCACGCGATGTGCTGTTCCAGATCGCGCCGCACAGCCTTGGAGTGCACCTGCTGGAGCCGATTTTTTTCGGCGACCAGCATCTCGACGATCTGGCGACGGCGGTTGAGCAGCTCCTCGAGCAGCTCGGTCTGCTCGTCAGCGACTGGACGTACTTCAGGCCGGATGCGCTCGGCGAACAGCGCCAGCACACGTGCGTCGACGCGGTCGGTCTTTTCCAGCCGTCCGAGCGCCTTGGCGAAGTCGCGCACTTGGCGTGGGTTGATCGCCACTGCCGCGACGCCTGCGACCGTCAGCGACGCCAGCAGCCGCCGGTGGTAGCTTCCGCTGGCTTCCATCACGACCAACGTCGGTGGCCGCGACCTCAGCGTGGCCAACAACTCGCCGATACCTGCCTCGTCGTTGCCGAGCCGCCGCGGAGGCTCGCGGCCGATCGCGACATCGAGGTGCTGCTTGCCTACGTCTACTCCTACGAATACTTGTGCGTGCTCCATCGCTCCCTCTCAGTGGGACCGCGGGACGCTCCAGCATCGCCCAACCTTGCGTGATGCGGGCTCAGTAAGGCCCAGGCAACTGTTCGGGCTCTAGCCGGAGCACCGAGCCCGGCGACCAAGCTACCAGACGGGTCTTGCACCCAGGGGGCGAACGGTCTACCGGGCTCGGCCCTCGGTTCGACAGCTTCGTAGCCCAATTCCCAGATACAAGGGGCAGGGCTCACCCCGCGCGTAATACCACGCTCTCATTCGATGCCGCGCGACGGCAAACCGGCGAACCGCGACGCGTCTGCTAGCGTACCGCCGCATGGCGCAAACGCCGTTCGGCCTGCGTCCTCACCAGCTCGGCATCG
>DASUTC010000250.1 GCA_036374795.1 Herpetosiphonaceae bacterium | reverse complement strand
GAAGAGCTGAGCACGGTGCTGGGCCACATCGGCGGAATCGCCGGCTTCCGCGCCGCCGTATGGCAGGTGCCGGAGAGCGGGATCACGATCGCGGTGGGCCTCAACCAGGCGAACATCGATCCGAACCTGCTGGCACGTGATACCCTCGACATGATCCTGACTTGGCAGGGGCAGTAGACGATCCGGCGGGATCAGCCGAGGCCGTCCTCCGCAATGTAACAGCAAAACGACGGACCAGCGCATATGCTGGTCCGTCGCTGATCCGAAGCGAGATACGACTAGAAACAGTCGTAGTCGAAGTTGAGGCCGGGACCGCTGCCGCCATCGGGTGACGTGTAGCGTGTCACCAGATCGACGCCCCAGTTGGGCACCAGGCCGTACGGATTGGGCGTGACATACCACGCGCCACCTTCCGCCGTCGCAGACGATACGGCGACGCTGTTCATGGACGTGCCGTGCGGATGCGGGCGGAGCGTCGCCGAGAGCGACCAATCGCAGATCGCCCAGCCGCTCGTGCCGAACCAGTAGCCCTCGTGGTTGGTGTACCTGTGGAACTGCACATTCACCGGGACCGTCTGGTGTGTCTCGTAGTTCACCAGCGTGATCGTGCTCGATCCGAAGGGCCACGGCCAGTCAACGCGGATCGCGAAGTAGGCGTAGAGGTCGAGGTACACGCTCATGTTGGACCAGCCGAACGAGAACTGCGAGTATGCGCCCGCGAGCTTCGACGTAATGCCCCAGGTGAGCGAGAAGTCCGAGAACCCGGTCAGCGTCACCGCGAGGTTGTTGACTTTCGGGTTGACGCCGACATGGTAGGCCCACGGAAACTCAAGGAACCCGCCCTCATCCCACACGCCGCTGTCGGCCTTGTAGTAGTTGTACGAGCCCCACACGCTGGCGTAGAGCGAGCCCGTGGCCGGCGATGAGGTGAAGCGCACGCCCGATCCCGAAGGATAGACATTCGTGGTGGCACCAAGGTCGGTGATGCCAAACGAGAGCCGTGCCTTGAGGTCGCCGCCGAAGAGGCTGGCGTCCGAATACGCGCTGCCGTCGAGCGTGCTGGCGTTGGCCGAGTACGCGATCGTCGGGCCGTTGCCGCTGGGATCGCGTCCAACCGTCATCGTGAAGTCGGATGGTAGCTGCGAGAGCGACACGTAGCCCTGGAAGCTGGCGCTCTGCGGCACGACGCGGAAGCCGGCGTACATGCTGGAGATCGGCGCGGTGGCGTCCCAGGCGAGGGTGGACTGACCGTTCTGGAGCGTGTACGCGACATGGATGTCGTCAGGGATGTTCGACACCTCAAGCCGACCGTGGTTCACGCCGAACGTGGCATCCGCCCAGAGCGAGCCCATCGCGGCGGTCTGGGTGAGATCGACCTTGGTGCGCTTCGCGCCGCCGGTCAGATCTTCGGTCTTCATCGTGAACGAGAGCGTCTGCGGGTTCGGAATGCCATTCAACTGAACGTACGCATCCAGCGCGGGAGAGACGAAGTTATCAAGCTCCACGTCCGCGACGAGGTAGTTGCGCGTCGGACGCCAGTTGGTCAGCGAGTAGATGTTGTTGCGCGAGTCGATTGTCACCGACGAGGGCAGGCCCGTCAGCCAGAGCGACGTTTTGACCGCGCGCGCCGTGCCCGATGCGCCGTCGCGAACTGCCATGCCGTGGACCGTTGGCGGAGCGGGGGTCGCGTTCAGCGCGGCCTGCGTGCCGTACTCGGCGTAGGCTTGCAGGTCGGGATTGCTGTTGGTCGTGACGGTGGTGCCCTCGCCGAAGGTGGCCTGGATGCTCGACGGGAGCGCCGAAAGCGTCGCGTAGAGATAGGCGCGCTCGCCGGTGAGGAAGTTCAGGTCGCCCTGCGCGATAAACTGCCCGCCGCCGCCCATGCGCAGATCGACGAATGTGGACTGGCTGGAGCGCTTGTACTCGACGTAGCTCACCTGATTCATCTTGAAGCTCGCGCCGACAAAGTCCGTGCCGGTCGAGGCCTGCTTGAAGGCGACGCTCAGGTGATTGCCCGACGACGGCACCGCTGCGACCAGCCCGCGCTTCGAGAGCGTACCGGAGACGCTGGCGATGGGCGCGCTGGCAGAGAACTTCGCAAGGCCGTCGTCCACGTCGATGCGCATGTCTCTGGGAATGCCCGTCGCCGTCGCCGAGGCCGTGAGCGCCTGCGATCGGTCGTACATGGCGGTCGAGAGCGAGTCGATCGCGCTGTTGGCGCTGTACGACACCGAGAGCGGATCGGTCACGCCGGAGACGGACCAGGCGGTTGGAATGCCTGCCACCGTGCCGCCGAACGACTGAGCAAGACCCTGCGTGTCGTACTTGGAGACGCCGAAGGTGGCCGATGTTACCCGCGATGATGCCGTGTAGGAGACGTTGAACGGCGGCGTGAACGTGAGGCCGATCCCGCTGGGAATGCCGCGCACGTCGGCGGTGATCGCTGTCTTCGTCGACGGAGCTGCCGTGTTGGGGACGCTCACGTCGCTGAACGTGATGCGCGGGATGGATGCGTTGGCGTTGTAGGTGAGCTTTGTGGTATTGCTGCTGTCGGATGTCACCTTAAGGTCGAGATGCGTCGGCAACTGCTCGATGACCGTCACCATGTCGCGGTGCGATGTGCCACGATCCATGGAGATGCTAGCCGTGACGGTGGGCGAGATGCTGGCGTCCACGGCGCTCTCGATCACATCCTGCGTTCCGGCGCGATAGATCCTGACATCTGCCTTGATCGCGCTGGGAACGGGCGCGAACTTGATCGCCGTTTTCGTCGGATCTTTCAAGGTCGCCGTGGGATCGCTCAACGTGCTTGCCCGCGCATAGTCCGTCAGGAGCGTCAGGCTATTGCCGGGACCGGACCGCGTGATCTCGGCGCGGAGCTGCACGTCGCCGGTGAGCGCGGCTGCCGTATCCTTCAGCGTGACACGCGCTTCCTGCACATCGCCGAGCGTATCGTTGCGCGCGTCGAAGCCGGCCAGGATCTGGAGGTCGGCGTTGACGACGCGATAGACGACGAACACCTGCGCGGCCAGCGGTGTGCGCGCGGGTCGCACCGACAGCGAGGCCGCGAAGCCGCCGAGCAAGAAGTCGGGATTGGTCGTAGGCGTCAGATGCGCAATCACATCGGGGCCGAGCGTATCGTCGATGTCGAGCGGAACGGGCGTTCCGAGCGGTGTACGCACCGGCGCGCACTTCACCGGGCCGCTGCCCACCGATCCACACGCGAGGTAGGTAGTGGCGTCCAGCAGGTATTCGAGCAGCGCGGTTGACGGGGCGCTCGGCAACGGCTCAAGCTGCGGAACGTTGCCCAGGATCTCCTCAAGCAGCGCTGGCACCTGCACCGGCAGCGACTCCAGGGGCACGCTCTCGTCCACGACAGGCGGCGCGGGCGGAGTGTGCGGAGCTACGTCAGCCGCCTCCGTCGTCGGCGGAGCCTTCACGATGCGCTTCGTATCGTGCAGCGCGTCGAAGGTGGCGTTGATCTCTTCCTGGCTCATGCCGGGAAACTGCGGAATCCCTGCATCGACGGGCGCCGAAGCCGGTGGCTGCCGTTCATTGACCGTCTCCTTGAGCTGGCCGATGAATCCATCTTTATCGAAGATAACGGCGTGAACGAGGAACGCCAGCTCTTCAAACGTCTGCTGATCGCTGGTGGCATTGCCTGTCCACACATCCTGGCCGAACTCTGGGATCGTCGCCTGCCAGTGTTCGATCAGGCGAACCGTCAGTGCGGCCTTGGCTTCGTCGCTCAGATGGTTGAAGCCGTCGTCGAAGAGTCCGGGGCGATTGAGGTAGGCCTCGAGCTCGTCATGCGCCAGGAAGCGCGTCGTCCACAGGTTGACAAAGCGCTCGATCTCTGAAACCGAAACCGAGTCGGCGGGAACATCCCAGCGCGTGCCGACAACGCTCCAGTTCGGCTCGGCTGCGGCCTTGACGTGAGACGCGGGCACGGTAAACGACGCGACCGCGAGGATGATGACGAGCAGCGCCATCATCATGGACATGGGACGATTTCTGCGTTGATAGGGGGTGAACACGTCCAGTAACCTCCAGATTGGTGCGGTACGACACACGTTACGTAGGATATATGTACCTAAATGCAGCAAAACGACGCTTATCAACATTCTACACCACTAAGAATGGTGGGAGATAAGGCTTCGCAGCTTCGGTCCCCTCGGATGACGCTGATCATACAGCCAGAATCAGGGATATTTCGGCATAGCGTCCCGTAGTATTAGTACTTCAGTAGGGGTATGCAATAGGCGAGGCGGCGGCGTAACTAAGTACAATTCTGGTCTGATCATGGTACGATTGGGTAGGTCACGAATCAGCGTGCGCTTGGTCGACCGTGGTGGCATGGCGTGCTGCCTGGGACGAAGCGATCCAGCGCCCGCGTGCTCATGGCTGCCTGCCCTGCCAGGATTTCAGCCGGGGAATCCAGCACGGCACCTGTGCTTTATAGGCGCGATCGTCTGCTCCAAAGCGCTGCGCTAAGCCGCGCTCCTCCACAAGAGGCACGAGCCACTTGAAGGGGGATGGCAATGACCACCCAATATCAAGCGAGCCGGTCTGCCAGACCAGCGCTGCGGGAATGACGACAAGAGGCATTAATGGGGAAAGGTCAAGGAGGACTGGTCGCCGTTTCATCGCACGATCTCCGAACGGCAGACACGCCCGTCTGTTCGCTGCCAACCCAGATCGGGCGCGGGAAGGGCGAGCAGACTCCCCGCGCCTGTCGGTGCAAACTGCTGCTCGTAGCGCCACGCGGCGGAACGGGTCCAGGCGGCCTAAGCGGCGTCGCAGATGTGCAGCTCGTGCGTCTTGTTCCCGCGCCAGGGTCGCCGCGCCGAGCGTCCCGCCGCGACGACATAGACCTATGACGCGCCCTGCTTCTGCTTCACGATGCCGGCGATCTTCTGGAGGGTCGCATCCACCTCGCCGCCGTTGAGCCAGACCTCATCCAACGTCCTATTGATTTCGTCCGTCAGGCCTGGATAGTTCGCCAGCCCCGACCAGATCGCGTAGCCGACCTCACGCGCGTCAATGAACGCCTGCCAGTTGGGCGGCAGGTTGTCTTCTGAGACGACCTCGTCGGCGCCCTTGATCGAAGGTAACGCATTGCCACCACCTTTGAGGCGAAAGATCTGGCCGTCCCTGGAGACGAAATCGGTCAGGAACGCAAAGGCGGCGTCCTGGTTCGCGGCCTTAACATTCTGCACCAGGTAGGCGGCGCCCAGGGGAGCCGGCTCGATCTTCTTCCCCGTGTTGGTGGGATAGGGCACGATATCGGCCTCGATGCTGGCCGCCTTCTTGAAGGTCGGCAGGTACCAGCGACCGGCGGCGATGAAAGCGGTCTGCTGCGACAGGAACATCGCGTCCAAACCCTGGCCCTTCGGCAGCGACCCTGAGTAGGTGAAGGTCTTTGCGCTGAGGTTGTCCAGAACGAACTGGAGCGCTTCTTTGGCTTTGGCATCATCCGCCGCGACAAACGTATTACCATCAAAGACTTTGCCGCCATTCGTTGTAACCCATGCCCAGTTCGGACCCCACCAGTTCTCGAAGATTAGCCCGCGCTTCCCCGTGGCAACAACCTGCTCCAGCATCGCGGTCAGCGCATCCCAGGTCCACTTGCTCTCCTTGTAGAGATCGGCGGGCAGCGTTGTCACCCCGGCCTCCTGGAGGATCTTCTTGTTGTACCAGAAGACCAGCGGGTTGCAATCGACCGGCATGCCGTAAATCTTGCCATCCGCAGTTTTGGCTGGACCCCACGTTCCTTCGTAGAACTCTTCGGGTTTGGACTTGCTGGTAGGCCCGCTTACCCGCTCGGTCAGGTCGACGATCAAGTTGCTCGCAACCAGCTTGCTAAGGGTGCTGTCGCCGGAGTAGAAGATGTCAGGCCCGGTGCCGCCAGACAGTTGTGTCAGCAGCTTGCCTTCATAGTCCGTCGGAAGCGGGATCAGCTCGGCCTTCGCACCCGTCCGATTGTTCCACTCGTCGGTGAACTGCTTGAAGCGCTCGATCTCGCCGGGTGTGCCCCAGGTCGACCATTTGAGAGCAGCGCCTTTGAGCGCAGCACTTGCCTCGCCTCCGGCTGCTCCCGTGGCGGCAGCACTCGCCTGCCCGCCAGCGGTGCCACCCGACTGGGCACCGCCATCGCTTTGACCACACGCCGCGAGCGCCAGGCTACTCAGTGCCGTCGCGGAGGCCGTGAGGAATGTGCGCCGCGTGATGCCTTTCGGTTTGTGCTCACCGTCCATAAGACCCTCCCATCTGTGTACTAACGATGTGCTCAGGTACATTCTGTAAAGCTACAAAGCAGGAGCGCTGTATTCGGGATATGACCGAGATGGGCCACGAGGTGGTTCAAGGCGTTAAGTGGCGGCTCGTCGGGAGCACGCTGTCACTCCGGTAGGGTGAGGCGGGATGAGTTGCGACAGGCAACCAGACGGGGACGAGCCGTGTTGTTGCCACCGGGTCATGATCCTTCCGATCGAGACTTGGTCTGCTCGCGGTCGCTTAGCCAGTCGGCAATGGCGCTGGTCAGGCTGGACACGTTGGCAAATCTTCCCCGGCGCGCACTTGTTGAATCAATCAGGTCGCCGTGGATCAGTCGACCATTACGATCCAACGTCAGCCGCACAATCAGCGTAACGTACTGATAATCTGCCAAGCTATCCTCGTCTGCCGCTATCGCCATTGCACCAAGACCACCTTTCATGCAGCCTGGATAGAACAATCACGGCACATTGCAGACCACAGCGCCCGTGCGAACGTCTTGCTAGGGTCATGTTATCGTCCAGAAAGCATCAGGTTTCTATCATCGCAGCATCCTTGGCCTCGGTCTGGTCGCGAATCTGAGCAAACAGCTCGCTCGTCGCGGGCTCGGGCACAGCGCCGAACGTGGCGCGTAGCAGATCGGCGCAAAGATGATACTGACGCAGGGCCGCTCCTCGCTGTCCGCGTCGGAGGTAGCAGCGCATCACCATGCGATGCGCCTCCTCGTGACAGGGATCAACCGCGAGGAGGTGCCAGAGATGCTCCAGGCAGGTGGCATCGTCACCATTACGAAAGCAGTAATTGGTCAACCGTGATAGGACGGTCAGCACGCGCGCCCGGAGGCGCTCACGCTCCATGATCGTCCGCATATCAACCGCGAGACAGAGATCGCCGCGATACAATGCCACAGCCTGGGTGTAGCACAGCATGGCGGCAGGAATATCACCGGCTTCGACCTGCTGATCGCCGGTGTGGGCCAGGCGCTCGAAGCACGCGAGGTCGATTCCGATTCCGGCCATGACGTTGAGCCGGAGGAAGCTGCCCTCAGCCACCACGGGTTGGGAACGGTGCAGCGCAGGAGCAAGCAGCTTTTGCAGGGCCAGCACATGATTGCTGAGCGAGTGCGAAGCGAGAGCAGGCTCGCTGTGGGGCCAGAGCAAGCCGACGAGTACGGATCGAGCGACTGGACCGCCCTGCTCGACCGCCAGGTAGGCGAGCAGCGTCTCACTTTTGCCACCTGCTCGGAGCGGGACGAGCTGGCTGCCCCGCATCACACAGAAATCACCCAAAACATATATCATGACAGGCCATCCCTGCTCATCGCCTGGTGAGCAGAGAAGCTGTGGCCGCCCTCGCTGGTGCGTGGCGCTGCTGTGGTCAGGATCATCCATCTTCGTTATCCACCCGCTACTGGTAAACGTACGCTCAACGTAGTGAAAGCTCTTTCATCACCAAACCGCCAGCAGCGGAGGCGACATCGCGCCTGTGGGCTGTGCCAGCAGGGTCCGTCGCCATGCCAGGGAAGCGTCACGCGGATGTTCGTTGCATGAGCGTATAGGACAGAGCTACCTGCTGTGGCGCTGGTGCATGCTCATTCAGCCCCGACAGCAGAAGCTCTACCGCCATGCGCCCTGACTCTTTAAGCTGCTGACGGATGGTGGTGAGTCCAATGAACTCAGCCATTTCGATATCATCAAAGCCCATGATTGCCACGTCGTCTGGTACCGCGATGCCGCGCTCACGCGCCGCCCGGATGACGCCTATCGCCTGGGCATCGCTGCCTGCAAAAATCGCGGTCGGCGGCGTCGGCAGATCGAAGAGTCGGTGCGCCTGCTGGCGAGCATGCTCCATCCCAAAGGGGGCTAAGCGGACATATGCGTCGGGCAGCGGTACTCCGGCTAAAGCAAGCGTTTGCCGGAACGGATCGAGCTTCTGGTCGCCGCTGTAGACGGTAAAGGCCGCACCATTGGCATCGACATCGCCCACGAACCCAAAGCAGCGATGACCGCGTGCCAGGAGATAGTCGGCGGCCATGCGCCCACCGGCTGAGTCGTCGTGGACGATACTACTGACGGCATGGGTGGTGGATAGCCTCGAAGGTACGATCTGGACGGTCGCCAACCTGTGCTTTACCAGGCGGGATGCGGTTGCCTCGTCAATGGGTAGGTCGATCACGATCAGCCCGTCCACGCGGTGGGTCAGGGCCAGGTTCGTCAGATACGCATCACGCTGTCTGGCTGAGGCGACATCGTAGATCACCACCTCGTAGGGCAAGCCGACGAGCGCGGCAACCACGCCGCGCAGGCGATCGACAAAGGAATCGGTGGTGAAGTACGGCGTCAGCACGCCGATGCGACCGACGCGCTTGCGCGCACGGGCGAGCGCCTCGAATTTTGGCGTGAAGTCAAGCTCGTCAATCGCGGCCAGGACACGCGCGCGCGTTTCTGGATTCACCCGATCAGGGGAGTTGAGTACCCGCGAAACGGTGGCGATGCTCACTCCGGCGCGCCTGGACACATCGTAGATTGTCGGCTGAGCCATGCATGCCTCCTGCTGTCGGAAACGGCAAAGATGGTCGTGGGAGCTGATTACACGTTTATGAAAGCTCTTACAGCGTAGCACGATCGATCGAGATCTGTCAAGGAGGATCAGCGCTGCGGCAGATCCCGCTCCTGGCGCTGCTGCGCGTCCAGGGCGGCGCGTACGTCCGCATCGATGCGGTCCCGATCAGCGGCGGGGCCGCATGGCGCGTTCTCTCCGGAGTCTTGACACGCACGGGAGGCTGGGCTACCCTGTTGCGCGTGACCATGCCCTTCACGATACATCCCTGGTCCGCACGATGGGATCTTCGCCGTACGCACGACAGAGACGACAGGAGGCTACGTGAGCACCATACGCAGGAGTATCGCGGCAACCCTCTTTCGTGTGATCCAGATCATCTGGCTGCCCATCGGGATCGTCGGATACGTGCTCTTCGTCGTCAAGCTGGTGACGTACAGCCGCCGGACAGGCGCATCGGCCACGGTGCTCGCATCGCTGTACACGCGGTACATGCAGCACCGGCTGAGCACGCGACGCGACGAGCCTGCCGCGCGGCTGATGCTGGTGATGCCCAGCGTCTCCCCGCTCGGCTTGCGTCTCGCCACCGCGCCGACGCTTGTGGCGCACCGGCTGACGGGCTACGTCCCCAGGATCTACCGCTACCCCTACACGGGCGTGCCCCCGATGGCCCATCAGTCGGCTTCTCGGACCACCTTCTACGATCGGGCGCTGGAGCGACATCTCGCCGGCATCGACCAGCTCGTGATCCTCGGCGCTGGCTTCGACACGCGCTCGTATCGGCTCCCAGCGAGCGCGCACGTCCGCTGCTTCGAGATCGACGAGCCAAAGACGCAGGCATTCAAGCGCGAGATGCTGAAGCACGCCAGCGTGGACACGAGCCGGGTCACGTACGTGCCAGCCGATTTCGAGACGGAGGATTGGCGAGCGAAGCTGGTAGCCGCAGGATTCGATCCGGGCAAGCCAAGCATCTTCACCTGGGAGTTCGTGACGATGTACCTCGATCGGACATCCGTCGAGCGCACCCTGCGGACGGTCGCCGGGATGGCCCCTGGCACGGTGCTCGCGTTCGACTACTTTTCGGCTGAACTCCTCGCGTCTCGGTCGCTCTTCATGCGCTACGCACGCGCGGTGATCAACGCCACTGGCGAGCCGTGGAAGTTCGGGATCGACACCACGCCACCCACGAAGGAGCGCGTCGCCGAGTTTCTCGCATCGTGCGGCCTGTCGCTGGAGGAGCAGCGCACCTTTGGGGCGGAAACCGCCCGGAAGCGCCCACCGGCGGGCTTCGCCACCGCTATGGTGAAGTCTGCGGCGAAGACCTGACCAGCAAACAGCGGAGAGCGGCGCAACCCATGTATCCAGCCGCCCCCTGACACACTCGCTCCGTCTCCGTTCCCAGCCCGCGTGTCCTATCGCCTGGGCCTGACAGCTCGTGCAGCGTGTGTGACGCCGGATGTCACACCGAGCGCTGTTCTTGGACGTGGGTCCAGCGACTCAGCCGTGACCATCAGCGCAGGACCGCACGAACCACGGCAGCATATCGCCGCCCATGACCTGGGCGATGAACGCGCCCGGATACATGAGCACCACAGCACGCGGCGATCGGACCGATCCTATGTCTGTGCTCGGCGTGTCGATCTCAGCGTTGCAGTATACTTACAGCATGCGGCATCCTGGACGATTTCCAGGTGCTACGATGGAGGAAGGGCTATGGCAATCAAGCCGGGGTGGCGCGGGCGTGTCTTCGAGGACTTTGAGCCTGGAGACATCTTTGAGCATCCGATCGGGCGGACGATCACCCAAGCAGACAACATCTGGTTTACCCTGCTGACGGTCAACACCAACCCGATTCACTTCGACGCCGCCTACGCGGCCCAGACCGAGTTCAAGCGGCCGCTGGTCGACTCGACGTTCACGCTCGCGCTCGTGACCGGGCTTTCGGTCGCCGATGTGTCGCAGAATGCGATCAACCTTGGGTGGAACGATGTCCGCCTTCCGGCGCCGGTGTTCGAGGGCGACACCCTGTACGCGCAGAGCGAGGTCGTGGAGGCAAGGCCGTCGCGGTCGCGCCCGACGATGGGCATCGTCACGCTCCGTACGACGGGGTTCAACCAGGGTGGTGTCGTGGTGATTGAATTCCTCCGAACGATCATGGTCTATCGGCGCGATCACACGCCTGAGGGATTCCGACCACGTCGACCGGCGTGATGTGGAGCAAGCCGATCGTTCGTGGGCAGGCCCTCATGCAGTGGCGCGCGCCTCCTGAGGCGGCAGCGTGGTGCCTGGGTCCAACCTGATCGCTTCCAGATCAAGGAGGGGCATCTGAAAACGGCACGCTATGCAGCCAGCTTGCACCCAGCAGCACCATGAGCGCGATGCACGATCGGGAGGCGCTATGACGCGCCTTCCCCTGCTTCTACGTCCTGAAGCTCGCCCGTCTCCTCCATGTAGTTCCAGCCGCTCATATCCGGCGGCTCCAGGCCCAACTGCGTGATAATAGCCGAGATCTGCGTCCGGTGCTCGGTCGAGTGGGTAACTGTCTGGACGATCAGGCTCGCGAGCGGGTATGCGATACGCATGCGCGGCGGACGCTGCCGGACGATGGTGTCGGCCCGCGCCGAACGTGCCAGATCGAGCAGCTCGTCGCCAGCCCAGCGCGCCACCTCCTTCAACACCGCAAACCCCGGAAACTGATCTGCCGCGAGCGGCTGCGGCGGCAGCTTGCCGTTGACGCGCTCCACGTAACTCATCTCAGCGCCAACAATATGCACCAGCGTAGCGCGGATCGAACCAAAGCAGCCAATCGCCGTGGCGTCGAGCTGCGCATCGCTTAACCCCTCGCAGAAGTCCAGCAGCTTCACGTTGGCCCACGTATTGTGCGCAAACAGCGTGGTCAACACGCTGGTATCGACTTGTTCATCGTCTCGCATCCTGTCGCTCCTCGCATGCTAGAGTGAATGTAGATGCACAAAGGCAGGGTGCATCCCGATCATGACCAACCTCCGTGGCCGTCTACGCGATCCCACGGCCCTACAGCGTGCTGGAGCTGACCGCCACGCATCCTGGAACGTCGGCCATGTCGACGGTCGCTGCGGGCGGCCATTCCCCAGCCTCATGCCGACGTTCCGCCGGACGCGCAAGCAGATCGTTCCTCGTCCACCACGTCGGTCTATGGGTTTCCCGGTACGTGATCCCAGGTCTTGGCAACCTCCGCGAGCTTGGTGGCGTCATCGAGATACTGCTCAAAGTAGCCACACGTCGTACACACATAGGCTACTACCGGGACGGGGATCGAAAGCCAGCTCGTCCGTACATGCAGATGCGCATCACCCACCCCACCCGCACGCCGATAGACCGTCACCGACCCACATTTTGGACAATGACCTGTTCGCATTGCGCCTCCTCCTGCGAAGCTCTGCTCCTGGTTGGAGGCAGGACACCCGCGCTCATCCCCGGTTCGGTTCCTCCGCCCGACCACATCGCCGGGAGGCTCCCATTAATGACCGACGCAGCGATGAAACCTGTCCCGCCCAGCGATCCGGATGATAGCACAGACCATCGATAGCGGGACAGCGCGGCTGCGCTGAGCGCGGTTGCCGTCAGATGAACCTCGCCGTGATACTTCGCTCGCAGCGTTGCAATGCCTCCGGTGGCCCCTCAAACAACACCTCGCCACCGGCGCTGCCGCCTTCTGGTCCAAGGTCGATGATCCAGTCGGCCTGGCGGATCACATCCAGATGATGCTCGATCAGAATCACCGTGTTCCTGGCGTCGACCAGCCGGTCGATGATGCCCATCAGCAGGCCGATGTCTGAAAGATGCAGCCCGGTGGTCGGCTCGTCCATCACGTAGACGCTGCCCTGCTTGTGCAGCTCGGTCGCCAGCTTCAGGCGCTGCCCTTCCCCGCCCGACACGGTGCTGAGCGGCTGGCCCAGCTTCAGGTATCCCAGTCCCACATCGTTCATCGCCTGCAACACCGCCTTGATCTTCTTCTCGGTGAAGAAGTCCAGCGCCTCCTCCACGGTCATATCCAGCACGTCGCTAATGGTCTTGCCGCGCAGATGATAGGCCAGCACCTCGGACTTGAACCGCTTGCCCTCGCAGATTTCGCAGGTGGAGGCGATGCCCTCCATGAATGCCAGATCGGTGTAGACCACGCCCAGACCGTTGCAGTTGGGACAGCTACCCGCCGAGTTGAAGCTGAAGAGCGAGGCGCTGACCTGATTGGCCCTGGCGAACACCTGCCGAATGTCGTCCATGATCCCGGTATAGGTCGCCGGAGCCGAGCGGCTATTGGCCGTCACGCGCGACTGATCGATCATGATCGCGTCCGGGTGCTGCGCCAGGAAGACCTCGTTGATCAGCGTGCTTTTGCCGGAGCCAGCGACGCCCGTCACGACAGTCAGGACGCCGGTGGGAATGTAGACCGTGACGTTCTTCAGGTTATGCAGCGTGGCATTCCTGATGATCATCCGACCGGTCGGCTGCCGCACGTGCTGCTTGACCCGCACATGACTTCCTGGCAGGTGCCGCTTCAGAAAGCGTCCCGTGAGCGTGTCGGCGCTCTTGAGCGCTGCGTAGCTTCCTTCAAACACGACCTCGCCGCCGTGCGTGCCCGCCTTCGGGCCGATGTCGACCAGATGATCGGCGATTGCCATAACATCGGGATCGTGCTCGACGACCAGCACAGTATTGCCCTTGTCGCGCAGCTTCTTCAGCAGCGTGTTCAGCCGCGCCACATCTCGCGCGTGCAGCCCAACGGTAGGCTCGTCGAGGATGTAGAGCATCTCGGTCAGGCTGTTTCCGAGGTGCCGGATCATCTTCACGCGCTGCGACTCGCCGCCGGAGAGGGTGGAGGTTTCGCGGCTGAGGCTCAGATACCCAAGCCCGATGTCGACCATATGCTGCAAGCGCTCGGTGAGTCCCGCAGCCAGCTTCGCGGCGACCGGATCGGTAAAGCCGT
This sequence comes from Herpetosiphonaceae bacterium, assembly GCA_036374795.1. NCBI lineage: Bacteria > Bacillati > Chloroflexota > Chloroflexia > Herpetosiphonales > Herpetosiphonaceae > Herpetosiphonaceae bacterium. Next base: position 4,187 of record DASUTC010000250.1, on the reverse strand, counting down.
GCAAGAAGGCGATCAGCTCGGTCGCCTCCAGGCCGGCGAGCTCGGCGATATTGCGGCCAGCAATCCTGCAATTCAGGGCGGCCTGGCTGAGCCGTGCCCCACGGCACACCGGGCACGTCTGCGATGTGGTAAACTGCTCGAAGACCGCCCGGTTGCGCTCGGCCATCGCCGCAGGGTCCTTCTTGATATACATGCGCGTGAAGCGCTCGACGAGGCCCTCGTATTTCGAGCCGAATTCGCCGAAGGAGACTTTCACGTCGGCGCCGTAGAGCAGGGCGTGCAACTCCTCGTCGGTGTAGTCCTCGATCGGCTTATCGTTGTCGAAGAGGCCCGACAGCGGATACATCTTCCACAGCCACTTGCCCACCTTGAACTCCGGGTGCAGGATCGCGCCGCCATTCAGCGACTTGCTGCGGTCAAGGAACTTCTCCAGGTCGAGCTGGACGGTCTTGCCGATGCCTTCGCACTCCGGGCACATACCCTGCGGCGTGTTGAACGAGAAGGCGTAGGCTGGTCCGACATACGGCTGTCCAACCCGTGAGAAGAGCAGCCGCAGCAGCGCGGCAATATCGGTGTAGGTGCCCACCGTCGAGCGCGAGCCACCGCCGACCCGCTTCTGATCGATGATGATCGGCGCGTTCAGATGCTCGATGCGGTCGACGTCGGGCTGGCCGTAGTGCGGCAGAAAGCCCTGCACAAAGAAGGTGAAGGTTTCGTTGAGCTGGCGCTGCGCCTCGGCGGCGATCGTGTCGAAGACCAGCGAAGATTTTCCTGACCCCGACACGCCGGTAAAGACTGTGACCTTCTGCTTGGGAATGTTCAGCGAGATATTCTTGAGGTTATTCTCCCGCGCGCCGCGAACTTCGATGAACTGGCGATCCGTCATGCCTGTCTCCTTGACCGTGAGCGTCTCGATCGAGTGGCAGATCGATGGCTGCTCATTGCTGCACTACAATCTATTGTAGAAGGCAGATGCAAGTGTTGAGGGTTGACACAGCACGATGAGGATGTATGCTAGAAAAACGCTTCAAAAGTCGCTTATGGGACATTCGAGTTTGACATGATAGTTAGCACCTATCTCCGCACAAAAGATCTTGCCCAGGCCGTGCATATCAGCGTGCAGCAGGTGCGCAACTACGAGGCCAGCGGATTCATACCGGCGGTCGAGCGCAGCCCAAGCGGGTATCGGCGCTACACGCGCCAGCATCTTGTCGCGCTCCAGACGGCCAGGCTGCTGATACGCGGGTATGGCTGGTCATCGGCGCGGCAGATCATGCAGGCGGTGCATCAAGGCAGGCGTGCTCACGCGCTCGCGCTGATCGATGAGCGTCACGCCGAGCTTGCCGACACGCGCCTTCAGCTTGAGCAAACGCTGGCGGCGCTCAGGGTCTTAGCGGCGCAACTGCCATCAGCGCCGCGCTCACAGATGTCCGAGCGCGTGCGGGTCGGCGCGGCGGCGCGCCTCGTGGGCGTGCGGGTTTCGGCGCTGCGCTTCTGGGAGCAGCAGGGCTTGTTGCAGCCCATCCGTGAACGGGGCAGCAGCTATCGCCTCTACGACGAGCGGCAGCTCCGCCGCCTGCGGATTGTGGCGCTGCTCCGGCAGGCCAACTACGACTTTGCCGCGATTCGTACGGCCCTGGACGAGCTTGAGGCCGGGCAGCCCAGGCGCGCCGTTGCCGCCGTCGAGCGGCGGCGCAGCGAGCTTGCCAGCATGAGCTGGCGCTGCCTTGAGGCCATGGCTGCGCTGTACGCCTATATCAGCGAGTTTGTGGACGCGAGTGATGGCGGTCGATCGCCTGGACGATCCTGACCGTGCTTACCGCATGGCATCGTTAGCGAGATCCTCGGCCAGGCCGGTCAAAACCGCGACGAGATCGTCGAGCATGGCCGTGATCGCAGCGGATGAGCAGCACTGCTGGTCATAGCACATCGTCACCTGGAGCGTCTCGCCCGGCACGACCTCGATCCGCAGGGGATGTTCCGTCTGGGCCAGCGCATCGACCTCGCCGCCGATCCGCCACCGCGTCATGTGCTCGGCGAGCGTCTCGTCCACCGGAAAATTCTCGAAGACGATGTAGCTCTCGAACAGCGGCTGCCGCTGATCGAGATCGCACCACTCATAGATCTTTGCGAGCGGCGTATGCTCATACTGCCGCAGCTCGACCTGCTGGAGCTGAAGCTGCCGCAGCCAGGCCAGCCGATCGATCGCCGGATCAAGCCTGACGCGCACCGGAAGCATATTGATGAACAGCCCGACCATGCGCTCGACACCCGCCAGCGCAGGCGGTCGCCCGGAGACGGTCACGCCAAAGATGACATCCTGGCGGCTGGTATAGCGGCTGAGCAGCACGGCCCACGCCCCCTGAACGATCGTGCTGAGCGTCAGGCCATGCTGCCGCCCCAGCGACTGAAGCGCCGCGCTGGTGGATTGGGGCACGCGGCGGCGCTGGCTGAGGTAGGCGGGCGGCGCGTCGGGGCGTGCCGCGCCGATCCGATCGACCAGCGGCGTTAGCTCCGGGCGATCATCAAACATCTTCCGCCAGAACAGCTCGGCCTCGCGCAGATCTTGTTGCTGAAGCCAGGCCATATACTCGCGGTAGCGCGGCGCGTCGGCAGCGGGCGGCGTGTGCTGCTCCACGAATGCCTCGTACAGCACAAAGACATCCTTGGTGATCAGCGGCAGCGACCAGCCATCGACGAGCATATAGCTGACGCTCCAAACACACTGGAAGCGCTCGTCGGCCACCTGGATCAGATCGACACGCATCTGCGGCGGCTGGTCCAGCGCAAAGCCCGCATGGCGAATCGCCTCGACCAGCGCCGCCAGCCGTGCGCGCTGTTCGGCTGGCGCTGCGTTGCGCCAATCGTAGAGCGTGACCGGCACCTGCGCGTGGGCATGAACAACCTGGAGCGGCTGCGGCAGATGCTCCCAGACGAATGTGGTGCGCAGCACGGGATGCCGATCGACAGCGGCCTGCCAGGCCTGCCGGAACGCATCGATGTGCAGCGGCCCCGACCAGGCGAATGTTTGATGGATGACATACAGCCCCGGCCTTGGCGCGTTGCGGCGCTGATCGAGCATATGCTGTTGCAGCGAGGTGACGGGGTAGAGATCCTCGATCGCTCCAAGCTGCTCGCGGAGCCGTTCGCGTGTCGGCTGATCCAGATTTACCAGCGAAACATCGATCGGCGCAGGGAGGGGCGGGTGCTCGGAAAGCAGCGCGCGGAGCGCCGCCAGGGTTGCCTGTGCCAGCCGCTCGATCGTGGCGGTCCGATGTGCGTGCGGGTTATAGATCCAGGTCAGGCGCAGGTGATCGCCTGAGATCTGCCCGTTGATCTCCAGCAGATGCGCGCGCCGCTCCTGCGGGCTGTGGGTTGGCCCCGCCGACTCCTGCGCCGGAGCAAAGAGCGCCGATTGCGACAACGCCGCATCGAGTTGGCCCAGGTAGTTGAAGCTGATCTGCGGCTGTGGCAGCTCCCGAAGCCGGGCGGCCACATCTGCATCCTGGCTCAGATAGCGCAGCAGGCCATAGCCCACGCCGCGACCAGGGATCGCCTCGATCTGCGCCTTGACCGACGCGACCGCCTGCACGAGCGTATCAGCCCGATCGAGATCGAGCAGCAGCGGAAAGAGCGCCGTGAACCAGCCCACGGTACGCGACAGATCCAGATCCTCGAAGATCGTTTCGCGGCCATGCGTCTCCACGTCGATCAGCAGCGCGCGCGATCCGCTCCAATCGGCCAGCACATAGGCGAGCGCCGCCAGCAGCAGGCTGTGCATATCGGTCTGGTAGATCGCGGGAGCGGCGTGCAGCAAGGCGTGCGTCTCCGCAACACTGAGCGCTGCCGTTAGCGTCTGCACATCCGCCACAGTGTTGCTGCCGACGGCAGAATCCACGGGGAGGGGGGCAATCCGGGCGCGTTCGGGCGAGAGCCAGTAGGCGGCCTCGGCGCGCAGCGTATCGCGCTGCGCATACGCGACGAGCTGCTCGGCCCAGCGCTGCACGTCCGTCGTCTTCGGCGGCAGCGCGATTGCCGCGCCGCTGCGCGCCTGCGTGTAGGCCGTCTCCAGATCCCCCACCAGGATGCGCCACCCGACGCCGTCGATCACCAGATGATGCGCCGCCACCAGTACGCGCGCCCCCTGCGCCGGACCCAGCTCGTACCATCCCACCCGCAGCAGCGGG
>DASUTC010000249.1 GCA_036374795.1 Herpetosiphonaceae bacterium | reverse complement strand
GCCCTGCTCCTGCGGAAAGTGGATGATCAGCGGAATACGGGCAGACCACTCGTAGAAGCAGCGCTTCTGAACCATCCGCTTTTCGGCCAGCATATCGCCGTGATCACTCGTGAAGACTACGATCGTATTGCTCGCCTGTCCTGTCTGCTCAAGGGCGTCCAGTAATTCGCCGACTTTGCGATCGATATAGGTGACAAGGCCATAGTACGAGCGACGGAGCTGCCGGAGATTGCCCGGATCATCCAGGTCGACCTGATCGGTTGCGTGCGCCTCGTTGAGCCAGCGGTCCATCGCCGAATAGGTCGCCTCCAGATGTTCCGGATGCGTCGGGATCGAGATCGGCGTGTCCTCGTAGAGGCTCCACAGCTCCTCCGTCACATGGAACGGATCGTGGGGGTTGTGATAGGACGTAACGAGAAAGAACGGCTCGGTGGGCTGGAGCCGTCCGCGCTCTCGGATGTATTCGAGCGCCCGAAAGTGCGTTTCTTCATCGTAGGAGAGAAACTTGCTCCAGATCCGCACGCCGACGTTGGGCGGCGCGTACATGCGGGCATGTCCACCACGCGGGAACTGCCCCGTGGCATCGAGGATCGGAACCCAGTCGAATCCAGCGGGGTACACGTCGGTCGTCAGGCGCCGCCGAAAGCCGTGCAGTTGGTCGGGACCGATGAAGTGCATTTTCCCGCTGAGCACCGTCTCGTACCCCGCGTTCGTCAGGTAGTGGGCGATCGTCGGCTCATCCGCGTGCAGCACGGCGGCGTTATCATAGCAGCCGAGGCGGGAAGCATACCGCCCCGTCATCAGCGCGGCGCGCGCAGGCGCGCAGAGCGGGTAGGGGGTGTACGCAGCGTCGAAGCGCACGCCACGGGCAACGAGACGATCGAGGTGCGGCGTTTTAACTTCGGCATGGCCGTAGGCTCCCGTGAGGAAGGGCACAAGCTGGTCGGCCATGATCAACAGGATGTTGGGTGACTGTGCCATCGGTGGTGCTCCGTAGCATGGAGATCGTGACGGATCATCGAGATCGAGGCAAAGAGCGTTGTCTCGGATACTACTGACTCCCCATACTATACCGGATTCGGGCGCGAGCTGAAGCGGCCAATCGAGCAGCCATCACGCTCTGCGCTGGGTCCTCGACAGCGCCACGTCGATCTGCTATGCTAGCTTCCAGCACTACCCATCGATGCACCCTGGTCTGGATCACCTGGGGCGGGCGCTCCCCGCCACCGGACGGAGGACGACATGCAGATTGGTAGACAGCAGCTACAGCACCCACCCAGGCGCCCATCCTCCACCCTTGCTCGATCGCACACATCCACGGCGACGGCGCATCGCGACCTGCCCCTTCGGTCGCACGCGACGGGGCGGCTCCGTCAGCCCGCTCGTCTCCCCGTGCCCCAAGCGCACGCCGAAGCCCTTGCGCCACCGTCCGCCAGGCCATCGGGAGGCTTCGGGCATGACTTCAGCCAGATCCGCGTGTATCCTCCTGCCCGTGGGATGCTTCAGGCAAAACTGACCGTCAGCACGCCGGGCGACGCCTACGAGCAGGAGGCCGACCGCATCGCCGACGCGGTGATTCGTATGCCCGACGCGCGGACACCGCCCGCTGAAACGTCCGCCGAGAAGGCCCTGGGCGCGGGCGTGCTCGTCCCTCAGCACGCCGCCGGAGGTGGAGGGGCCGCGCACGGCGCAGCCAGGCAGCTCGCATGGACGCGCCAGGCGCCGCTCGTGCTGCCGGTCATACCCGCAGCGCCGATGATCCAGCGACGAACCCTGGGAATCGCTGGAAGTTGCTGGTTCAAGAACTGCCAAACGCAGCTCCAGAACTTCTTTATGATTCCCGAAGACGGCCCGCCCGGCTACCATCCGACCGATGCAGGCGCGGAGTTTCGCGTCGATGACATCGACGGCTTGTGGTTCAAGTTCCATAGGCCGACGGACGAGTGGTTCAAGATCCCAGACATTGGGACAGCCCACGTCATCTGTACGGAGGACGAGGAAGCCGCACGCATTCAGCCAGCCGCCATTCTTCCCTTTGCGACCGCCGGTTGGACCAACGAAAGCATCCACACGCTCAACCCGTATGCATAGCGCGCGGCACAGGAGCGCCCCCATGAAGCAGAGCGAGCCAGCGGCCCATGATCATCCGCATCTAACTGGCGCATCGTGATGCGTTGATCGGAGCGCACGCACCGCTGAGTCGCTCTGGAGCGTGCTTGACGTGGCAGCGCCCGCTGGAGTATAGTGAGATAGCTACCTCTACCATCTGGCGCCATCAAACCACGCAGCTCAAGGGATGACCATCGAGCATCAACAAGCACCCTGATAACCCGGCTACCCTGGAGCTATTCCAGGTGTTCAAGCCTTTCTCGCTCCACTCGGCCCGCCGCTCGGCGGCCAAGGAGGTGGATATGAATCGTGAAGCGCCACGGATCTTGGTCATTGATGACGACGAAGCCGTGCGTCGCACCCTGGCGGAGCTGCTGCGGCGCGATGCCTATATCGTCGCCACCGCGCCGAACGGCCAGGCAGCGCTGGCGCTGGTCGAGCACGAGGTCTTCGATCTTGTGCTGCTCGACTTGTGGATGCCCGGCCTGAGCAGCTGGGAGGTAGCCCAGCGGCTCCTCGCGCAGCGCCCAACGCTGGCGATTCTGGTGCTCACCGGCGATAGCATGGCAGAGTATGAGCGGGAGCGCTGGTTGGCGGCTGGGATCGAGTACCTGCTCAAGACGAGCGCGCCCTGGGATGTCCTCAGGCGTATCGCGGCAGCCCTCGCCGAGCGCGAGGTAGCGATGTGAGCGGCTCCGACATGATGATCCGCGCCGGAGCCGCTATCGCCACGTGGGCTAGGCTTCATCATCGACACGCCGCTGAGCAAGCGTTGGGGCAGTTCCGGGCACCACGAACAAGCCGACCTCATGCCACCGGTAGCGCGCCGCACCCATCGCCGTCCGGCGCTCCGACCAGCAGGAGCGGGCAGGGCGTGTGCCTCAAGACCGCCCGGAGCACCCGCGCGCGGCCCGGCTCCAGGTGGCTGCGCCGCGCCACCACGACGACGTCGACGTGATGCTCGCTGGCGAAGCGCACGATCTCCTGTCCAATATCGCCGCGCGCCAGGAACATGCGGATCGGCACATCGGACGGACAGCCCGCGCATCCTCTGGCGAACCGATCGATCATCTCGTCGGACCACTCCGGCCACTCATGCTGGGGTTGATCCAGGTAGCGCGGGACGCCCATGCTGCCCGGCTCCGACACGACGGCTGGCTGCGCGGCGACTACATACAGCAGGTCGATCGAGGCTGCCAGCCGACTCGCAAGCGCGGTCGCGGGACGCAGTAAGGCAGCCGTCGTGGGCGTGCCATCGAGCGGCAGCAGCACATGGCGCACCGAGCCGCCGTGCTCCATGAAATCGGTCGCTACCTCCGGACGCACCATGACAATGGGCCGCGTCGCCTCGGCAGCGACCGCCTGCGCCACGCGGCCAAACGCCCGGCCCGGCTCGACGATCCGCCCGTGGGTCGTCATCACCAGCAGGATCATATCTGGCTCGGCGCTGGCCTGCAAGATCGTATCGACCGGCTTGCCGATGGCGATGCGAAGCTCGATGTCCAGCCACGGATCGGCATCCAGGCGCAGGCGACGGCGGATGTCGTTCGCTGATGGTCGCTCCGAAACGACATGAAGGATCTCAAGACGTGCGGCGAGCTGATCGGCGAGCGTGAGCGCAATCGGCAGCGCGGTCGCCGAGGCCGGCGATCCATCGAGCGCAACCAGCACCCGACCACCGGCTGTAAACGTCGTTTCACTCATAGCGCCACCTCCTGCCAGCGCCCCTCCGCGCCATCCCACCGTGCCCGCAGCGTCTGGTGCGGCTGGATCGTGCGCGCCAGATCGCCCACGACGAGCGGGAGCGACGCGCCATCCTCAAGCGTCACCGCGATCTGCAACGGATGCTCGATGACCACGCGGATACGTCGATTGCGCCACCGTGCCGGAACCTCAAGCCGCCGCCACGTCGACGGCAGGTGCGGATCGCAGCGCACCTGCTCATCCGTACAGCGCAGGCCCGCAACGCCAAAGACTAGCGCCTGCCACAGCCCGCCCAGCGTCGCGATATGAATCCCCAGCGCGGTATTGCCCATCGCGTCACGCAGATCGATCGCGGCAGCCTGCTGGAAATAGTGCAGCGCGCGATCCACCTTTCCCAGCCGGGCAGCAACGAGCGCATGGATCACCGGGCTGAGCGAGCTCCCATGCCCACAGCGCGCCTCGTAGTACGCGAAATTGGCCGCATGTACGCTCGGCGGGAATTGATCCCACAGCAGCGCCAGCAGCATCAGCACATCTGCCTGCTTGATCACCTGGCTGCGCTGCGTCCGCTCCCGGCCAAGGATGACATCCATCGGAGCATTGCGCTCTGCGTATGCGCCAAGGTCGATCGGCTCAAGCGCGAAGTAGCCCGCGAACTGCTCGAACAGATTGGTCCGTGGATCGAAGCCGCTAAACACCGTCTCGGCAAGCGCATGCCACACAGTCAGCTCATCTGTCCGCAACTCGATCTGCCGTCGCAGCGCGGCCCAGCGATCCGGCCAGCGCTGTTGCAGCAGATCCGCAATATACAGCCCGCAGATGATATTCCAGCGCGCCATGCCATTGGTATAAGCGTTGTCGTCTACACCCTCGTGGTATTCGTCGGGACCGATCACGTTGCGAATGTGGAAGCGACCGTCAGGCGCCACTCTGGCCCGGCTGGCCCAGAAGCGCGCCGTTTCGAGGATCATCTCCGCGCCCGCATCGAGCAGAAAGCGGTCGTCGCCCGTGAGCTGCCAGTACTGCCAGACGGCATACGCCACCGCCGCGCTGATATGCAGCTCATTGGTGCCATTGCGTACGAAGACGATCTGCCCGTCGGGTGCCAGGACCTGGGTTGGCGTGACCTCCGCGCCGGTATCGGTGGACTCCCAGGCATACCACGCGCCCTGGAAGCCGAAGCTCCGCGCTTTCTCGCGGGCGGCAGGCAGGGTGTGCCAGCGGTACAGCAAAAGGGCGCGGGTCGCCTCCGGCCAGGTCAGCGTATAGAACGGGAGTAGAAAGATCTCGGTATCCCAGAAGACATGCCCCTGGTACGCATCGCCGGTCAAGGCGCGCGCTCCGATCGAGACATGTGGATCGTCGGGATTGGCCGCGCTGATAAGATGATACTGCGCGAAGCGGAGCGCCTGCTGTGCGTCATCGTCGCCCTCCACGATCGCATCGCTCGCGGCGCTCAGCGCCGCCCAGGCCTGCTCGTGCGCCGCAAGCACCGCCATCGGACCCGATTGCCGCGCATCGGAAAGCGTGGCGCGCACGGTATGCCTGGCATCGTCCAGGCTATCACCACGGGCCAGCGCAACGAAGCGGACACAGACCGCGGGCTGATCCGGCTGTGCGATCCAGTGCCATCGCTGGCGGTCTGCGATACGAGCCGCTGGCCGGAGGCACCGCTCGCCAACGGTGAGTGTTGCGTCAGTCGACGCCGCCAGGTAGCGCGTGCTGTGCGCGGTGCGCCAGACCTTGATCGTGGAGTCATCCGAGACAGCCCGGAGGCCGTCCTCATCCGAATCAAGTCCTGTTTCAAGGGTCAGCGGCGTTGGCTGATCGACGCTGATCTCCACGAGCTGGAGCGCCAGGGTGCGCGTGACGAGCGAGGCGCAGCGCAGCGTCCGGAGCCGAATCGTCTGGCCGGTTGGCACGCGCTGCTGCCACTCGCCGATCATCACGCCGCGCTTGAAGTCGAGCGTCCGGTGATGTGCCAGCGTCGTGCCGCTGTCGATAGAGAGCGGTGCCCCAGCAACGATCAGCTTGAGCTGTACCCAATCCGGTCCTGCGACAAGCACCGAGTGCGCCGCGTCGTTCGGCGACGTATCGAAGAGTCCGGCGATAAAGGTGCGCGGGCGTGAGGCACGTGTCGGGATCTCAAGCGAGCCGCGCACGCCGATGAATCCGTTGCCGATCGAGAACCGCGTTTCAATATCATGCTCAAGCGCGGGCTGATAGCCTGTCACGGTCATGCGCCAGGCAGGATCGTCGGGGACGCGGAGGGCTGCTTCAGCCCAATGTTGCACCACCGCGTCAGGAGCATGTGCGGTTAGCATATACGTACCTCTAAGCCAATGTATCCGGAATGGTGCGGTTGCCGACGGATCTTATGTGGCCGTTGCAGCCACACGCAATGGCGGATCTATCGATATGCTTCATCGTACAGGACCACACGCAGGAGGACGACAAGGAATCATATCGGGCCGTGAAGATTGCGCCATCGTGCAGGACGGACGCGAGCGCGTGCCGTCTCGCACGACGATGAGGCTGTTGCATGACGGTTTCCGAGGGCTGCGGCGCGCAGCACGCACTATGCATAACTGCCGTCTGCCGTCAACCTCATCTGCTCCTGGCACGGATCGGCTGCTCATCTATGGGCATCGCTCGACGGTACGGGCGAACCGATAGCTGGCCTGAGCTGGCCCACGATGCCCCAGCTCTTGAAGAACGTGGACGGAATGGAGCGCAGCAGCGCCAGCGTGGCGCTCGGCGCCGCCTGGCCGTTCTTCGACACGGCTCCGTCACGTGTCACCAGAATCCAATCGCGATCACGCGGCGTTGGCCTGATATAGGCGCGGCCCTGACAAATGTCGATGTGCGGTGCCTCCCGCAGAATCACCCCATCCTCGGACGCCTCGGCGGTGTACCTGAACGTGTTCACCGTGACTGAGGTCACGGGCTCATACCTCTGCGCGTACATGATCGTGCCTCCCCCCGGCGCGCCAGCAACCACAGGTCACGCGATGTCGGCGCTACGAGGGCGGTGCTCATCGCGTGGTGTTCGAGGAGCGTACCCCTGCCCGCCATCGCGGGACAAACGATCGGTGCGCGAGCCGTCAGCAGATACGGTGGGAGGTCGTCGCCGGGTGCCTGCGTGGAGCCGGAACGAGTGATGCGTGAACAGCGTGTGTGCGGCGACGATCTCACGTGGGACGATGCTGCTGATCGGTCGCTATAGCGACCACTATACCGCCGGGCTTGGAGTCTGCCGGTAGCGAAATCGACACCTGATGCGGAGAGGTCACCATCGGCATCGCACGGTCAATGCGCTTGCCTGGCAAGCTGCTCCAGGCCCTCGGTGCGCCAGATGCCGTGCCAGGCCGTTCCCAGAGGCGGAAGCCGCAGCTCGATCAGCCGGGGCTGCCGCGCATGGAAGGCGCTCACTAGCTGCGCCTGAAGTTCGGCAGCGCGCTGTTCCGTCTCATCCGGCTCCATGTCGGATGTCCACGCGACGACAGAGGAGTCTACCTGGAGCGCGGCAGCGAGCGCTTGATAATCGATATTCGGCGGATTCCGCAGGATGGCATGTATCCCACCCTGGAGCGCGCCGGGATCGATCGTGAGCGCCTGCTTACGGAGCGATACGCTCTCGCCATTGTTGCAGACGACGAGCGTCAGGGGAACGCGCTGCTCGCCCAGCGCCACCAGACCTTGCAGCCCATTGCAGAAGCCCTGATCGCCCAGGGTGCAGACGACGGTCAATGCCGGATCGCTGGCCGCAAGCCCGGTAGCGAAGCTGATTCCACTCCCGACAAAGCCCGCGTGATCGCCGAAGACCCGCAGACGCGGCGGGTATTGGTCGTACTCCTCGGCGAGCAGGCCGCCGAACATCTGGCTGTCGTCGACGAGCATCGGGCAGGAGACGGCATCAAAGGCGCGAGCAAAGCTGCTGGCAATCGCTCGTCTCAGGTGCAGCGCGGCGGACGGCACGGCCTGCTCGCCGACGACGCGATCGACGGATGAGCCGCACGCTGTGCCGTCGTCCCATGTGCCTCGCCGAGCAGCGCCGCTCGTGGTAAGAATCGGACGCAGCAGGGCTGAAAGACGACGCAGGATCTCGCAGACATCGCCCTCGACCACGATGTCATCGGAGCCGACGTACGCATTCTTGCAGCTCTTCGCTCGATCCGTGGTGATGACGAGCTTACGACATGCAGGCAGCGGCCCGATCACCCGTGGATACATATTGCGATCTTCGAGCGTGATCACCAGCTCGGCCTGTTCCATGAGTTCCCGGTGCGCAGCCTCCAGCGCGTCGTACCATCCGACGAACAGCGGGACATCGCTCCGCGACAATCGCTCGAACAGCATCGGGCCGCGCCGGTAGCGCACCTGGAGCACGGGCGCGCCCAGGAGTTCGGCGAACTCGCGCAATGCGGGCCGTGACTCAGCGTACCTGAGGAAATAGTCGTCAAGCAGGATCAGCCTGCGCCCGCAGCCCTCGATGAGCGCGACCGCGCTCGATAGGGCAGGCACCGCGCGCGGCGCCTCGTGCGGAGCATCCGCCAGCACCACCTGCTGCGGCACCCAGCGCGTCTCAAGCGTATTCTGGGGAATGCCGACGAGGACCGGGCCGCAGGGTCGCGCTCGCGCGATCCGTATCGCGGCCCGCAGCGACCGCGTGAAATAGTGAGCGGGTGTCGTCTGCCCATTGCCGGATGTGTCTGGCGCGCCCAGCTCATAGGACCATTTCGCGAAGCGGCCAGCGCTCCCGATCAGATCGGGTTCGCCGTGCGGCGGCAAGAAGCACGCCGATCCGGTCGAGGGCATGCCCACGAGATACACGACGCCTACTTCGTTGCGCCGGGCGGTGGCAATCGCCCCCAGCGCGTTGGTCAATCCGCGCGCGCCATGCAGGATGCCAGCGGCGGCGCAAGGCGTGAGCGCGCAAGCTCCAGCCGCCATGAACGCCGCCTCCGTGTCGCCGCGTCCGCTCACCAGGTCGATGCCCGCGGTCCGATCCACGGCATCACAGAGGGCAAGCTCCGACGTGCCAGGATAGGCGAATGCCAGGCGAATACCCTCCTGATCGAGGACACAGGCGGCGGCGTGCGCGCCTGTCAGCACGTGGTCGGGTCCGCCGTCGTGGGAATGCCGCTGTGTACCGTCACCCATGATGTGCCTCCAGTCGCCGATCATCGGGGATGATACGGCTGCCATCGTCCGCTTGATCAACGGCCTCGTGGAGAATCGGGGAGCCTGTGCCTCTCAGCGCACAACCGAGCGATACAGCGCCTCGTACTCGCTCACCATCCGATCCAGGCTGAAGCGCGATGCCGCATGCGACCGCAATCTCTGCCGGTCGAGCCGTAACGCTGCGGGGACGAGCGCGGCAAGGTCTTCGACGCTTGCGCCCAGGTATCCGGTCACGCCCTCGTCGATCACCTCCCGCACCGAGCCATTGGCATACGCCAGGACGGGAACGCCAGCTTCCATGGCCTCGACCATCACCAGACCAAATGGCTCGCGCCAGCGTACGGGAAACAACAGCGCCAGGGCACCGTCGAGCAGCGCGCGCTTGCGCTGAAGGTTGACGCGGCCAACATGTACGATCTGCTCGCCGTCCACGTGTGGCGCGACCTGCTCGGCAACATAGCGCTGCTCGCTCTCGACCCACGGCGTCGGCCCTCCGGCGAGCACGAGTCGGCAGCCGACGCTGCGCGCGATCCGGATCGCATCGACGGGATTCTTGTCCGGTCCCATGCGGCCAAGAAACATCAGATAGTCTCCACGCTCGGTGGCGGGAACATAGCCTGCACGGAACTCGCATCCATGATGAATCACGGGAATGCGCTCCTGACGGCTGTGCGGGAGGTCGCGCACCTGATCGCGGCTGATCGCGACGACACGCGCCTCCGCGTAGCGGGTCAGGACCCACCGATCGTCGATGTTCAGCCCATCGTGCAGGGTGAAGAGGATGGGCGTGGGAGACAGCGCGCTGAAGGGGAGCCGCCGACAGCCAAGATGACAGTGAATCACGTCAAAGTCGGCGGCATGAGCGAGCATCGTCGCCATGGCGGCGTTGTGATAGTGCTCGTGCCTGTGGGAAGCCAGGCCCCTGGCGTACTGTGCTGCCAGGCATTCGTCGACAATGGCGTGAAGCCGGGCGCGGGTGTGGGTGTCTCCGGTGCCGAACAGCGTCACGTCATGACCGCGATCGATCAGGCTGTCGACCAGCAGCGCGAGGAAGCTCTCGATGCCACCGTAGTCTGGCGGCGGCGTCGGATACACCAGGGGCGCGACCTGTGCGATTCGCATACTACCTCCTCCGCGAACAGGGATGGCCTCGGATGCGATGACCGCCGTGAAGGCGCTCTTGCAGACGTTTGTGCGCGTATGGTTTAGCGTGTGCGTGTGGCCGGTATCGAGGACGACGCTGTCGGTTGCAGGGCCGCAGATGCGCTGCTCGTGCGACACGCGGCACGCCGACGCGCCTGGGTGCTACACGCGCGCGCTGCCGGTAGCCGCGAGCCGCTCATAGCATTGCACGTAGCGATCGACCATCGTGTCTGCGGTAAAGTTGCGGAGGAAGTGCGCGCGGCACGCAGCGCGTGAGATGCCAGACAGCTGCCAGCAGGCATCGCGCATCTCGTTGAGCGACGCGCAGACATAGCCGGTCACACCATCCAGAACCAGCTCCGGCATGCTTGCTCGATCCGAGCAGACCACGGGCGTGCCGGAGGCCATCGCCTCGATTAAAGATACGCCGAAGCTCTCCCATTCCGCCGTATGGATCAATCCGAGAGCGCCGCTGAGCAGGGATCGCCGCTGCTCCCCGACGACCTCACCGACGTACTCAACGCCCGGATTCCGCAAAAGCGGTCGGATCACATGGTCGAAGTAATCGCCGTCTAAGACCGGCCCAGCCACGACGATGCGAATCCCTGCGGCCAGCGCGACCCTGATAGCTGCGTCCGGGCGCTTGACCGGGACCACCCGCCCCAGAAAGAGCAGGTACTCGCCGATCTGATCCGCGTAGGTGAGGTCGCTGGTAGCAACGCCGTTGTAGATCGTGTCCACCCAGTTAAGGTCGAGCGCTGCGGTCGCCGCGCGCTGATAGTTCGATACGGCGACCAGCGGCGCTGTGCGATGATACGCCAGGATGTCGGTGGTGATCTTCCGGTGGACGTAGCCGTGAAACGTGAGCACGGCCGGTGTCGTCAGCGCGTGAAGCGCAGGCAAGAACCAGTATCCGGCGTGCGAGTTGATGATGTCAAACTCGCGCTGCCGCTCAAGGACCTGAGCGATCAGAATCGATTGCGGCCACCAGTCCAGGCCATCGTATGCAAGGTCGTGCTGGATCGCGCGCCGGACGGGAGCCACGAGTCGGGCACGGGTGCGCGAGTCTCCGCTGGCAAAGAGCGTGACGTCGTGGCCGCGCTCAACCAATCCTTCGGCCAGGTTGGACACGATCAGCTCGACGGCTCCCGATCGTACGGGGGGCACGCGCTCAACCGGCTGGGCAACCAGCGCAATACGCATCTGTCCGCCCTCCTTTCGCTATCACCGGATGACGCGCGCGAAGAGCATCCGGCGGATCAGGCAAGCGCCTGTTTGAACGCTCTCCGATGCTGCGCGATGTGCGCCACATCGGTGGCCTCGCGGCACGCGCCCTCGGCGAATGGCGCGATGATCCCTTGCGCCACCCACAGACGAAGCTGCTCTAGATTCCGCTCAAGCCGCGCGTCGATGA
>DASUTC010000248.1 GCA_036374795.1 Herpetosiphonaceae bacterium | reverse complement strand
CGCCAACGTCGCGCCGACCGCCACGTTCACGACGGCCTCACCGGTGGACGAGGGCAGCCCGATCACGCTCAGCTTGAGCAATCCATCCGACCCATCGAGCGCGGACATGGCGGCAGGCTTTAGCTACGCCTTCGACTGTGGCAGCGGCTACGGCGGCACGGGCAGCACGACCACTACAAGCTGTGCGACCGACGACAACGGCCTACGCACGGTCAGAGCCCGGATCACCGACAAGGATGGCGGCACCACCGAGTACACCGCGACCTCGACGATCAACAATGTTGCGCCAACGGCGAGCTTCACGGCCTCCTCCCAGGTGAATGAAGGCGAGTCGATCGAGTTGGCACTGAGCGACCCCTCCGATCCATCGAGCGCGGACACGGCGGCGGGCTTTAGCTACGCCTTCGACTGTGGTGGCGGCTATGGCAGCGCCAGCAGCACGGCGTCGGCCAGTTGTGCGACCGACGACAACGGCCTACGCACGGTCAAAGCCAAGATCACCGACAAGGACGGTGATTTCACGGAGTACACCGCGACCTCGACGATCGACAATGTGCCACCACTGGCTACCTTCAGCGCACCGACGGAGGTCGACGAAGGGCAGGCGATCGAGCTGGCACTGAGCGACCCCTCCGATCCATCGAGTGTGGACACGGCAGCGGGCTTCAGCTACGCCTTCGACTGTGGTAGCGGCTACGGCTCCGCCAGCAGCACGGCCACCGCAAGCTGCGCCACGACCGACAGCGGCGTGCGCACGGTCAAGGCCAAGATCGCCGACAAGGACGGCGGCACGACCGAGTATGTCGCGCAAGTCACGATTAATAACGTCGCGCCGACGGCGAGCTTCAGCGCCACGTCGCCCGTGGACGAGGGCAGCCCGATCGCGCTGGTGTTGAGCAACCCGTTCGACCCATCGAGTGGGGACACGGCGGCAGGCTTCAGCTACGCTTTCGACTGTGGCAGCGGCTACGGCAGCGCCAGCAGCACGGCCACGGCAAGCTGCGCGACCAATGACAATGGCCTACGCACGGTCAGAGCCAAGATCAGCGATAAGGACGGCGATTTCACTGAGTACGTCGCGCAGGTGACAATCAATAACGTCGCACCAGTGGTCGGCGCGATCACCGGGCCGACACAGGCGGTTCCGGTCGGCACAGCGATCAATGTGAGCGCTCCATTCACCGATCCCGGCACGGCGGACACGCACACTGCCGCGATCGATTGGGGCAATAACACAACCAGTGCCGGTACCGTGACATACAACCCGGCGACGGGTACCGGTAACGTTCAGGGCAGCCGCATCTACACCACTCCTGGTATCTACACACTCAAGATCAGCGTCACCGACGACGACGGAGGCTCTGGCTCGGCAATCTTCCGGTATGTTGTGGTGTATGATCCAGGTAGGGGCCATGTTACTGGTAAAGACAGCATCAATTCACCTGCGGGCGCGTATGTGCCCGATCCATCGCTCCAGGGAGCGGCTGAAGTTGGCATCAAAGCCAACTATACCAATGACATGACCGCGCCCCGAGGGGAGACTACACTTATGTTCTCTCTGGGCAGCCTGGAGTTCTTCAGCACGACCTATGAGTGGCTCATCGTGGCTGGTGAAAAAGCACAGTACCAGGGCACCGGCACGATTAACGGTACGGGTAACTACGGCTTTATGGTAGCGGTGATCGACGGCGGGGCTGCGGGTAATGGCAACACCGACGACAAGATCCGTATCATGATCTGGGACAAGAACAACGGCGATGCGATCGTCTACGATACCCAAATGGGTGCGGCGTTCGACGCGGACCCAACGCTTGTCACGAAGAAAGGTACCATCACTATTCACCAAAACAAGTGATGATTCAAGCAGGGAGCATCGGATCTAGCCGATGCTCCCTGCTGCGGTCCGTCAGGCTTGTCCACGGCGTCATCCTGCGCCGGGACGAGCCCGATCCTGTAACCTGAAGGACAAACCAATCCGTCCGGGGTCGCCACGCGAAACGCCGCATGAGAGTGCGGCGTTTTTGTTTGTGTCAGCACAAGCAATCGGGGCATGAATCGGGTGGTACGGGTAGTTGCCGGGCGGCTGCTCAATGACTCCTGCGACGCGGCACCGGCTGTCGCGGTTGAGCCGACGCTCGTCGAACCTGGATCATGGGCAGAAGTGGGCGACAAGATCGAGCAGCCGCGCCGGGTCGAACGGCTTGCAAATTGACGCCTGAACGTCTAGCTCCTGCTGCACGACGTTAGTATCGTAGCTGGCCGACAGGATGATCACGGGAATAGCAGACCACTGCGGGTTGGACCGCTGAGCCGCGAGAAATGTGCGACCATCCATGCGCGGCATCTGAAGATCGAGCAGAATGACATGGGGTAGCGCCGAGGCTACGTGCAGGTGTTGGACGGCTGCTACGCCATCCTCCGCTGCGATAACCGCGTAGCCGCTCATCTCCAAGAGCATCTGAACCATCTCCACGATCGATTCATCGTCCTCCACGACAAGAACGCGGCAGGGTGTTTGGTTTGTGAAGGACATGGTACGGGACTCCTTTATGGTATAACGCACGGGCGCTTAGCACGCAGTATGCCACGCGGCTATGCGGCATCGAGTATCCCGCAAGGCCCAGACGATCGCCGGAGATGACCGGGCCAGTCATGCCCTCGATCTCAGTGGAGCAGGCTGTCTGGCGCGCCTCGTTTCTTTAGCCCGCTAAGCCGTATGCTATAATAGACCGGTAGAAGATCATGGACGATGCGCCCCACATCTATGCAATCATGTGTCGGGGGTCCGAATCCCTGCGGGGTCGCCAGCAAGACACCCTCGCTCAACGGCGAAGGTGTCTTTGTTTGTATAACGTGATAACGTCGCTCAGCGCCCTGCGGATTCGGGCAGACCACGATTGTGCTTGAACAGGCGCACCGGATGATCGATGGATTGTGAATGGTGCCGTGAGATCCTTTCGACCGATGCTTCGTTGTATTAAACACCTGTGATGCAAGATGATCGATTTGCACAAGAGATGGAGGATCGATGCAGTTGAGTCAACTACGTACTATAGATGTAGTGCGACCTGGCGTTGGGAAGCGTTACTCGTTGCTGCCCGTCGATCATGTCGATATTACCGGGTTTCACGTATCGTACGAAGGCTCTCCCTTGCATCCATCGCACCTTGATATTGTGGAAGGCGACAAGGTTGTCTGGCAGGAAGAAGGCCTGTACTATCAGGCGTTCATTGACGAAATTGTGGTCCGTCACGTCGTGCTGCGCGCGGCATTCCGCGATGCCGAGCAGATCGATCCTGAGTGGTAGCCTCCTTCTGATGTTCCGAAAGCTGCGCGATCGGTTCACACGGTCGCGCCCTAATCGCCGTAAGCTGCTGGCAGTGGTTGCATAACGCTTCACTGCCAGCAGGTTTTTGTTCGGCTCCGACGAAGCCGATGCTGTCCCAAGAATCAGGCAGTTCAACGTTTCGAGCTCAACGTTCAAAGCGGCGAGCTCAACGTTTCCCTTGCTCTCTGTGCGCCGGGCGCCCCTTGGGCATGGCCCCCGGTTCTTTGTTCTTTCGTCCCGATGTCGCTCGTCTGCTCCGCTATGTTCTGTGGTACAACAGTAGTGTGAGCTGGCACGCAATCGGAGGGGGACGCGATGAAGCAGTGGTTGAATGCATCTGTGGCGCTGCTCGGCGCGCTGATCCTTGGCGCGACCGTGGTCATCGGGATGCAGAATCCGCCTCCTGCTGAGGTGCGCCGTCCAGCGCCCACGTCTACACCCTGGCCCACGATGACAGCGTCCACCCAGGTTACGATCCCTGCCCCTCCAAGGCCTACCAGCCGTGCCGCCATCGATCTGCCCACCGATCGACGTGGGATGGTCCTGGCAACCCAGCCTGACGGCAGGCTGAGCCTGATCGCGCAGGATGGCGCGCGGATATGGCCGCTCGATCTGCGGCAGCGCTTTACCAATGCCGCGTGGTCGCCCGATGGACGGCATATCGTCGCGGCGACGAGCGACGGCAATGTGCTGATCACGCATCCTGAGCGTGGAGACGCCCAGAGGCTCCTGACGACGCGGCAGCGCCTGGCAGGTACGACGCTCATCTGGCAAGATCCGCTCTCGATTGTGCTGGCCGTCGAGTACGACGCCGCGCCCGCGACCATCGCCCGATGGAGCTACCGCAATCGCGAGCTTGAGCTGCTTGGCCGTGGACGAGCGCCCGCCGCGCGCAACGATCTGGTAGCCTGGGTCGCCCTCGACGGTCGCTCGCTCGTGGTGCAGCGCGGCGCTGGCGAGCCGGAGGTGCTGATCCGCCCGCAGCGGCTTGATGCGCTGTTCGCGGAGCGTCAGGCGGAGAGACGCGGCGAGATCGCCCAATCTCACGGCTCGGCGCTGGCGTGGTCGGCGGATGGGACGCGGCTGGCGTTTGCCGCGATTGCGCGGCGTGAGGGCATCACCTTCGACTGGACGATCGTGGTCGCGGCGCTGGACGGCACGCTGCGGCACTGGACGCTACGGCACGACACGGCGGTGTATCAGCTTGGCTGGATGCCCGATGGTCGGCTGCTGTTTACCGACGATCAGGGGCTAGCGCTGATCGATCCCGACTCCGGCGCTTACAAGCGGCTGCTGCCGCAGCAGCGCGATGTGCGCTACTTCGCGCTGCACCCGTCGGGCGAGCCGCTGCTGGTTTCGACGGCTAGCGGCGTTTATCGGCTGCCGACGATCGCGCTTGAATGGCCGCAGGTGGAGCTACAGCCGTTCGGGCCACGGACGCAGGGCTACCAGCGCCTTGACTGGTGCTGCGCGCAGCCGCCGCGTCCGAGCGAAGAGCCATAGGTCGGGAAACACAGGAATAAAGGAACAAGGGAACAAACACGTTGTGCGGTTTGTTCGCTTGTTCGCTTGTTCATCCCTTGGTTCTTGGTTCTTCGTTCTTCAACCTACTCCTTCTCGCCCTCGACGATCACCGTCGGCGGCGGCTCGTCCCGATCGCCGCTCTGCAACGCCTGCTCGATCGCCCCGCCCTCGACCGCCGCCTGCGTCTGGTCGGCGCTCTCCTCGTCGATGACCACCGTCGGCGCTGCGGCTGCTTGCGTCTCGCCCAGCAGCCGCTCGGCAGGACCGGCGGGTGCCGCGTCCAGCTCACGCTCCATCTCGATCATCCAGACCGTCTCTGGCGCGATCCAGCCCTGCTCGGCGGCATGACGGGCAACGGCCAGCGTGTCGTCGGCCAGGATCAGCGTGCTGCCAACGGCGATGATCTCCTCGGCCAGCTTGCGGATTGCCGCCGGGCGCTCAGGCGTATGGCTGACGTTGCGAATGTAGACCGCCGGGATTCGTCCGGGGTAGAGCCGGACCACCTCGTGATAGATTTCGGGATCTTCCTGGCCGCTGTCGCCGATCAGAATGAACGGCAGATGTGGATAGCGATCGAGCACCTGCCGGATCGCCGCCAGCTTATGGCCGCGATGCTGTGTCGGCAGGATCTCCTGCTCGGAGATGCCCCAGTCGCGCAGGAAGATCGGGCCGTGGGGAATGTTGTGCAGCGTGAAGAACTCAAGCAGCAGGTCGTACAGGTTCCACGGGCTGCTCGACACATAGAAGAGCGGGTTGACATCGGGCGCCGCTTCGGACGACGCGGTGCCCTGTTGCAGCGCCCGGTAGAGCGCGGCCACGCCCTTGAAGGGCAGCCGGGTGCGCGCGTTGCCCAGAAAGACGCTTCGCGCCATGCGCAGCAGATTGGCGGCGTCGGTTCGCACTACGGTGTCGTCGATGTCGCTGATCACGCCGAACTGGGCATGCGGCGGCGGGACGAAGACGCAGCCGGTAGCCTTTGCCGGTCCATGCGCCGCCCACTGCGGCTCGCGCACCTCAAGCGCCACCTCGTGCCGCAGGCGGTCGGCGGGCAGCGGCTGCGCTGGCCTGAGCTGGACCTGGAAAAAACCCTCGCTGTCGGCGACAACCTCCTGCTCGACGCCCTGGAAGCGCGCCATGATGCGCGCGCCGGGGATCTCGTCGCTCTCGAAGCGTCGGTAGGTATTGACCAGATTATCCCACAGCGAGTCGTTGTCGGTGGCGGCGCTCACGCCCGGCTGCTCCAGCACGCGACCGCCGAGGAAGAACTGATCGGCGGTGCCGTGGCCGTAGTATGGGACGATCGTGATCGGATCGTCGCCGCCGAAGCGCTGCGACAGCCGGTGTCTCAGCTCGTCAAAGTACTCGTCCGCGTTATGCGCGATTGTGCCGATGATCTGTCGCCAGCGTGCCATCTTGTGCTGCGCTCCTTTCGGTTCTGCTGCCGCCGATTACTCGCCGCCCGACACCTGGACCTGCCGATCCAGAGCTGGCGGGTCGTCTGGACCGTGCATCGTAAAGTCTGCGTGCTGACGTGTCAAGCGCTGGCGGGGAATGTAGAGCGAGGAATCTTTGAGAGCACCTCCAACTCTCCGGTCCATCGTTCCAGGTTGCGAGCTTCGAGTTCGTCGAACTTTAAACGATGGTGGGTGAATCATGATGTGGGGCACGGCATGCCGTGCCCCGACGATCCGATCCCGATTATGTTGTAAGCCCAGGCCGCGCCGCATTGTGGGTCTGGCAGGCGCTAGCTGCCCATCCGCTGGTAGGGCTGTCCGGTCGCTGTGCCCAGCGCCGCCATGAGACTATCCACCAGCTCATCGCGCTCGTGATAGGTGTAGCCGCTCATATAATCGGCGCGGAACTGATAGAAGATCATCAGCCGCAGTTCTAGCGGATTGAGCTCCCAGCGACCGCGCTGCTGGTAAGCTTGCTCCTGCGCGGCGGCCCAGCTCCTCAGGTCAAAGCCCAGCTCCTCAGCGATGGCATAGCCGTCGATCTGCGCTGCGAAGCTGCGCCAGGTCTGGTCGTCGAACCTCTCCGGCAGCTTCCAGCGCTGCGCCAGGGCCTCGGAAATGGTTTTAATGGGCGGCATCCAGGCAACCTCGTTTCCCGCGATCGACCGGCAGTTTACCAGACTACTCCACGGTGACGCTCTTCGCCAGATTGCGCGGCTGATCGACATCCGCGCCGCGCCGCAGCGCGCAGTAGTAGCTCAGCAGTTGCAGCGGCACCACCGTCAGCACAGGCGAGAGCAGCGGCAGCGTGCGCGGCACCTCGATCACGAAGTCGGCCTTGTCGCGCGCAGTAGTATCGCCCTCGGTGACGATCGCGATCACCTCGCCGCCGCGCGTCTTGACCTGCTCGATGTTCGAGAGCATCTTATCGTACACGTTGTCGCGCACGGCGATGCAGACCACCGGCATCTGCTCGTCGATCAGCGCGATCGGGCCGTGCTTCATCTCGCCCGCCGGGTAGCCCTCGGCATGGATGTACGAGATCTCTTTGAGCTTCAGCGCGCCTTCGAGCGCAATCGGGTAGCTGATGCCGCGTCCCAGGAAGAGCATATCCGTCGTGTGGCGGTAGCGCTCCGCGAGCTGCTCGTAGCGCGCGGTCTGCTGGAGCAGCGTGCCGAGCTTGTTGGGCAGTGCCAGCAGCGCCTGCAAATGTTCGCGCATCATCGCCCGATCGATCTGCCCCTTGACCTCGCCCAGCT
The DNA here is from genome assembly GCA_036374795.1 of Herpetosiphonaceae bacterium. Lineage (NCBI taxonomy): Bacteria > Bacillati > Chloroflexota > Chloroflexia > Herpetosiphonales > Herpetosiphonaceae > Herpetosiphonaceae bacterium. Next base: position 25,161 of record DASUTC010000248.1, on the reverse strand, counting down.
TGAGCGCGAACAGATACGCCGCGATCAGCATACAGGTGAAGACTTTGGTCGAGGCTACGGCGATCTCCGGTCCGGCGTTGAGGTAGATCACGCCGGCATCGCTGAGCCGCGCCGCCTGCGAGCCGACCGCGTTGACGATGCCCAGGCAGGGCACGCCCGCCTCGCGCGCCAGCTCCATCGGCACCAGCGTATCCACCGTCTCGCCCGACTGGGTGATAGCGATCATCAGCGTGCCCTGGTCGAGGATCGGATTGCGGTAGCGGAACTCGGAGCCGTAGTCGACCTCCACCCGCACGCGGGCGAGCGCCTCGATCACGAACTTGGCGATCAGCCCGGCGTGCCACGCGGTGCCGCAGGCGACGATATAGATTTTGTCGATCGCGCGAAGCTGCTCGTCGCTGAGCGTGAGCGTGTCGAGGTCTACGCGCGCGTTTTCGAGATCGATCCGGTCATGGAGCGTATCGGTAATCGAGCGCGTCTGCTCGAAGATCTCTTTGAGCATGAAATGCTTGTAGCCGCCCTTGGCCGCCGCCACAGGGTCCCAGTTGATCCGCTGCGGCTGCTTTGTTACCGCCTCGCCGCTGATGCGCTCGACGCGCACCGTCTGATCCGTGATGATCGCCAGCTCGCCGTCCTCCAGAAAAAGCACCTGCTGGGTGTAGTCCAGAATCGCCGGAATATCGGAGGCGATAAAGTTCTCGTCCTCGCCCAGCCCGATCACCACGCCGCCAGCGTTGCCCAGCCGCGCCGCCAGGATCAGCCCAGGCTGCTGGCGATGCATCGCCACCACCGCGTTACCGCCGCGAAGCTGCTGCATCGCGCGCCGGAAGCCGCTCACAAAATCGCCCGTAGCCTGCGTCTCGCGCTCGATCAGATGCGCGATCACCTCGGTATCCGTCTGCGAGTGAAACGTCACGCCGGCCTCGACGAGCTGGCCCTTTTGCTCAAGGTAGTTCTCGAAGATGCCGTTCTGGATCACGACAATATCGCCGCTGTCGGAGCGATGCGGATGCGCGTTGGCCTCGGTGACGCCGCCGTGCGTTGCCCAGCGCGTATGCCCGATGCCTTGCCGTCCGTGCGTTGGCTCGGCACGTAGCCGCTGCTGAAGATTGCTGAGCTTGCCCACGGAGCGACGCACCTGGAAATCGCCGCCGTTCAAGATCGCAATGCCCGCCGAGTCGTAGCCGCGATACTCCAGCCGTTGCAGCCCGCTCACCACCACCTCTGTCGCCTCGCGCGATCCGACATATCCTACAATGCCACACATAATCAAACCTCGTGTATCGAGCGGTCGGGACGCAGGACGAGCACACGTCGCCGCACTCCGCCGACCGGAAATAATCGTCGCTGATAAAAACATTGGGTTGAGACAAGTCCGGGGTGCGCAGCCGCACCACAGCCGATGACGCGACTGTGCTGCCCGCTGCTGTGACTTGTGTGCTGCTACGCCCGCTGATTGTCCCGCCGGTCGCCCGGCGGCTTTGGCTGGCGTTCGAGGATGGCAGCGCATCCTGAAGGCATCCGCTGATCTTCGCTGTTCCGATCCGTATCCACGTCCGCTGGTCTGAGCGAGTCCGCCGCCAGGGCGCGGAAGTGCCAGTCCCGCCGCCGCTGCCTGCCGCCTCGCCCACGAGACGCTTCTGCCGGATCGTTAGCACTCGCTTTCGCGAGGAACCTTCACCTCGTCACCTGTACGAGCAGAATAGAGAACAAAGAACAGAGAACAGAAGTTAACAGCTTTGTTCTTTGTTCCGTTGTTCTTTGTTCTCCTTCCCCTACAGGCCAAGCGCTTAACGTTATCGGTGTGCGTTAACCTCCGTTCGTTGTTGGCGCGGGCGATGGCTGGCCCGGCGGACTGGGCGCGATCGTCACCGTCACCTGTGGCTGATCGCCCACGATTTGTAGCCCCTGCGGAAGCGGAATCGCCGCCGGGCGCTGGTATGTGCCGGGTCCCAGCCCGCTCAGATCGACGGTCGCCTGAACCGTCGCGTTCGCAAGCTGGCTCAACTGATCGAACGTGCCCGACACCGTGATCGTCAGCGTCGGCGGATCGGCGGTCACTGCCAGATCCGATCCGAGATTGACCGGTGTCACCGGTACAAACAGCGGCACATTTGATGGAACCTGGAAGGGCACCACCGGCACCGTGACGGTGATACGCTCCGTCAGCAGTTGGGTCTGAATGCCCGTCGGCTTGATCACGCTCACCGTCTGGGTGAACGACTCGGTCCGCCCCGCCAGGTCGATCTTCTCGGTTTCGAGCGCCACGGTGATCGCCTGCGACGCAATAATTTCAACGAACTTGGGAGCCCAATCGATACGCTCGGTGGTATAACCGGGCGCTGGCTGTCCCGTAAAGGAGGGCAGCACCGAGGCGCGCTGGACTTCCACCCGCGACTCGATCTGCACGTTGACTTTGATCCGATTGGGCCTGAGCGTGATCCCGCTTACCGGATCGCCATTCTCGTCGAGGGCGATCGGCTCGATCTCCCTGGTGAAGTTTGCGGTGCGGCCCTGCAAATCGATCGGCAGGCTGACGCGCTCGATGCGGGCCATCAGGTCTTGCGGCCCGCTGGCGACGACCTGATCGGTTGCGAGCGAAATATCTTCCAGCTCGAATAAGAACGGAAGCTGGCCCTGCACATCGCGCGTCACCGTCATGGTCCGCGTGGCTTCCGGCACCAGCCGCACCTGTAGGGAGGCCGGATTGTGGCTGCGCACCCGCACGGTGCTCGGCCATCTGACACGAATCGGCACCGAGTGCAGGCCCGCCTCCAGGGTGCTCAGATCGGCGGTCGCCGTGAAGCTTTCGGTATCCAGCTCGTCCAGATTAAGCTGCGGCCCCGTGACCTGAAGCGTGGTGAGGATCTTGGGCTCCGCTGGCTCGCCGGTAGTCGCATCGACCAGCACCAGCCCCTCATGGGGATCGATCAGCGTGACTGGCACCTCGAACGCTTCCTGCTCGGTCGGATTTTCCGTAAACGAGACGTAGGTCCAGAGCGCTAGAGAAAGCATCAGCGCCAGCAAAAACTGGAGGCCGGATGTGCGTAGTCGTCTCATTGAGGCTCCTCAAGCGTCACGTTGAGCAGCTCGGCCAGTAGCTTGCGCAGACGGTTCTCGCTCAGATGCCGCACCATGCGCCCGTTCGTCGCCACCGAGATGCTGCCCGTCTCCTCCGAGACGACGACGGCAATCGCGTCCGATTGCTCGCTCACGCCCAGCGCGGCGCGGTGCCGCGAGCCGTAGCGCGGCATGCCGACGACGTTTTCGCTGAGCGGCAGCACGGCGTTGGCGGCCAGGATGCGGCTGCCACGGACAATCACGGCCAGATCGTGCAGCGGCGAGTTGACAAAGAAGATGTTGAGCAGCAGCGGTACAGACAGCCGCGCATCGAGGATCACGCCCCGGTCGGCGTACTCTTGCAGCCCCGTGTTGCGCTCGATCACCATCAGCGCGCCGGTCTGCTGCTGTGAGAGCTGCGCGGCAGCCCGCACCAGAATATTGATCGTCGTCGCCAGATCGCTGTGGTTCGCGCCGAAGGGGCGGCGGGTAAACGCCTCGCTGGTCCGGCCCAGCGCTTCGAGCGCGCGGCGTAGCTCAGGCTGAAACAGCACCGGGATCGCCACGAAGAGCGCTGGACGGATCGCGTTGCTGAGCAGCCACTCCACGGTTTGCAGTTGCAGCACCGAGCCGATCGCGAACGTTGCGATCAGCAGGACGGTGACGCCGCGCAGCAGTTGCACGGCTCGCGTGCCCCGAATGATGCCCAGCAGCCACCAGAAGATCACCGCGACGATCACAATATCGGCGGTGTTGCCTGGATACTGGAATGGATTGAGCCGACTCCAAAATTCTGATAAATCAAGCATGGCTATCGCAGTGGAGCACACGTGCTGCTCATGACCTTCTCTCCCTGGCACGCATTATAGCAAAGCTGCTCCACTGCCCGGCAGCGTGCGGCTGATGAATTGCTGAAAAAAGAACAAAGAACAAGCAAACAAAGAACAAAGGGCTTAGAGCGGTGTCGCTCGCTGCCCTTTGTTCTTTGTTCAACGTTCCGGGTTTCAAGTTTGAGGGAGTCAGGGGATCAGGAAGTTCCAAGTTCCAAGTTGCCCCTGATCCGTTTGTTCTTTGTTCTCTGTTCTCTACTCTCCCTGGCTCTGCACGAGCATGCGCTCCGCCGCCGCTTGCAGCGCCTCGACGCGCTCGTCGTTGGGCCGTAGACGTCCCAGGCGCTTATACAGCCGCACGGCCTGATCGTACTCTTGCTGCCGCATCAGCAGATCGCCCAGGCTCTCGTAGGCGTCGGCGTCGGCGGGATCGAGCGCAATGATCTGGTGGAAGCAGCTAATGGCCTCGGTGTAGTTCTTTTGATCGTTGCAGATGCGCGCGATCCGGCGCTGCTCGGCAATCGCGGCGTCGCGGCGTCCGGCCAGAATATGCAGGTTGACAAGCTGCTGGCGCGCGTCGATGTCCTCAGGCGCGAACGCGACGATCATGTCGTACAGATGATAGACCTGATCGAGCTTGCCGAGCATCCACTGGATCTCGGCGGCCTGCTGGAGCGATGCGACCGCCTCTTTGATCTCCCCGGCGCCGCGCTGGAGCGAGGCTACTTCGGTTAATTCCTTCAGACCGCGATCGAGAATGCCGCGACGGATCAGCATCTGGGCCAGCCGCGAGCGGATCGCCATCGCGCTGGGCTCGACCCTGGCGGCCTGCTCCAGCGCCTCGATCGCGCGGTCGAGCTGCTGACGGCTCTCATGCACTGTGGCAAGCTGGCTGTACTGATCGAGCGCGGCCTCCATGTTGCCCTGCCTGGCGTAGATGTCGGCGAGCTGCATGTAGGCGCTCGGCTCTGCCGGATCGAACTGCTGGCAGATCTTCAGCGCCTTGATCGCGGCATCCCACTGCCCAACGCTGCTGAGCGCCTTCGCCAGCTTGCGCTGAAGCTCGCTCTCGGTGAGCGGACGGGCAAACCCATGCATGCTGACGATGTGGAGCGGCTGCTCGACGAAGAGGCGCTGCACGGTATGTAGCTGATCGATCGCCTCCTGCGCCTGATCCTGCTCCAGGTAGCTCTCGGCCATCGCCTGATGCACCAGGATCGGCGAGAGCTGCGGACGCTCTTCCATCACCAGCAGGCTGAGCGCCTGCTCGAACGACATCATCGCCGACGCATGCTGATCGGCGACTTGCTGGATCAGGCCCAGCAGGTAGTGCAAGATCGGCGTATCCACGATCAGCAGCGCCGCCCGATACTCGGCCTGGACGGCTGGATGATGCTGCGGCTCGGCGTTGAGCTTCTGAAGCAGCGCCGCGAACGAGTCCCACATTGCCTGCTCATTCTGGCCCAGGACCGCCATCGTCAGGTTCAACTGCGCCAGCCCAACGGGCGCGTTCGGGTCGAGCTGCACCGCGCGGCGGAACTCGAACTGCGCGGCCTCCCAGCGCTCCAGCTTGAGCAGCGCCTGGCCGTACTCCTGGTGCAGCCTCGCCGACGGCGGTGCCCAGGTCTGGATGCGGCGGTACTCTTCGAGCGCGCGGCTGGTCTGGCCCTGCTTGAAATAGGTGTTGGCGACGATCAGCGCCTGCTCGACGGCCTCCTCGCCGCGCTTCGCTTTGCGCAGCAGGTCGACCAGCTGGCCGCGCATGGTGGTGGCCTCAGGCGATAGCTCGATCATCCGATGGTAGGCATCGATCGCCTCGATCTCCTGGCCGCGCGCGGTGTAGGTATCGATCAGCGTGCGGTATTTGTTCAGCGCGTCCTCGATACGGCCCTCGCGCTCGTAGATCTCGCCCAGGCGCAGATGGACCGGTAGGTAGTTGTTGTCGTGGCGAATGATCTCGTGGCAGGCGTCGACGGCGGCCCACACGAGGCCCTGCTCGATGAAGCGCCCGCTGGCCTCGATGAACCGAACGATCGTGTCGTCGCAGCCGCTGGTATCGATCGGCGTCACCGGCGCGAAGACGTGCTGCTCGGTTGCGGGCAGGCTGTCCAGCACCGCGAACGGATCGTCCGCCTGCTCCTCGGCTGCGGGCGTGTCGCCGCGCAGGAAGTCGGTAAACGACGGCAGCGAGCCCCAGGTGGTCTGCGCGGGCGCTTCCTCCGGCTCCGGCGCGATCACGCGCTCGACGGGCAGCGTGCCGGTGCCCATCGTGCGCAGCTTGGCGAACATCGCCCGCTCGGTAAACTCTTTCGCGCGCGCGTGGAACTCGTCGGCCATCTCCTTGCCCCAGCGCTTGCTCTGGAGAAAGCCCGCAAGTGTGCCGTAGAGCGAGGCCGCCCGCGAAAGCTCGCTTAGCTCGGCATAGCACTCGGCTGCGGCGCGGTACATGGCGATCAGATCGTCGGCCTCAGCGCGTCCGATCGATTCCAGATCAACCAGGCGGATCGTCGTCTCGTACTCTTCGGCGGCGGCCTGGATGTCGCCCGTGGCCTTGAGCGAGTCGCCCAGGGCGTAGTGCGCCGAGAGCGCATACTCGTCGTTGCCGGTAACTTTGCGGAGCAGGTCGATCGCTTTGGCGTGCTGGTTGTGCTCCTGGTAGAGCATGCCCAGGCTATAAAAAAGATCGGGATGATCAGCGCCCTGCTCAAGCGCGCGCTCATACAGCCGCAGCGCGCCCGTGCCGTTCCCGGCCTCGCGCTGCGCGGCAGCCTGGGCCAGGAGCTGCTCGTTCGAGAGCGGTCGCTCGTAGAGGCCGCCCGTGCCGAAGCGCATCGGCTCCGGTTCGGGCACGTAGGCTGGCTCAGGCTCCGGCATCGGCTGATAGGCTGGCTCAGGCTCCGCTTGCAGCGCGCGCTGGCTCAGCTCCGCCTTGAGCGCCTGGGCGGTGCGGTTGGCCGAGTCAAGGCTCAGCGCTTCGTCGACGGCCTCCTCGGCGCCGGGCATGTCGCCTGCCGCGTGTCGAATGCGCGCAATCTCGACGCACTGCTCTGCCGCGCGGCGCATGTCGCCAGCCTCGACGAACATCTCGGCCAGCCGGATGCGGAGATCGGGGTCCTGTGGCATGAGGCGCACGGCCTCTTCAAAGGCTTCCAGCGCATCGGGGATGATCCGCTGCTCAAGCGCCTGATCGCCAAGCTGCACCAGCAGCGGCACCGCTTTGGCGGGCTCCTGGTTGCCCTCGTAGGCGCGAGCAAGATACGCCAGCGTGAAGGGATCGTCGCGGCGGCGCTTGCGCAGCTCTTCGAGCAGCTGGATCGCCTGGGGATACTTTTCGTTGTGGTAGAGCGCAACGGCCAGGCTAGAACGTGCGTCCAGATCGTTTGGTATTTCCTGGACAGCACGTAGCATTTCTTTGAGTGCTGTTGTCCAGTCTTCGCGCTGGGCCGCAGCGCGCCCCTGCTCCATGGCTCGCTCAAAAATAGCGCGGTTGCCAGCCATACAGAATCCTCCGAAAGCCACACTCGCTGGATACCGAACACGCAGAATACGTGCGGAAGGTTGAAAATCCCTCAAAGTGTAGAGCATCTTGCCCGTCGGCGTAGTGGGCAACCGGTCATGCGCTGACGAGCAAAGATGGCTACCTGGAAGTATGACGCAGGGTAGGAGGGAAGGAGAACAAAGAACAGACGGAGAACAAAGAACAACGGAACAAAGAACAATGGGAGAACCGGAGGGCGGAACAAGAAAACAACTCGCCCTTTGAACTCGAAACTGTGAACTGGAAACTCACAATGCCGAACTCGGAACGTTGAACAAAGAACAAAGGGCAGCGAGCCACACCGCTCTAGCCTCTTTGTTCTCTGTTCTTTGTTCTTTGTTTGCGTTATCTCCCCAACAGCCACAGGATCAGCGCCTTCTGCGCGTGCAGCCGGTTCTCGGCCTCGTCGATCACGGCGGACTGTGGCCCGTCGATCACATCGGCGGCAACCTCCTCGCCGCGATGCGCGGGCAGGCAGTGCATGAAGATCGTCTCGGCCTTGCCGCTCGCCGCCATAAGCTCAGGCGTTACCTGATAGGAGGCGAAGCTGCTTTTGCGCGCCTCGGCCTCGTCTTCCTGTCCCATCGAGGCCCACACGTCGGTGTAGATCACGTCGGCGCGCTCCACCGCCTCGCGCGGCTCCCAGGTCACGCGGATTGTCGCGCCGCTCTGGGCCGCAAGCTCCTGCGCCCGCTCGGTGATCGTCTGCTGCGGCTCGTAGCCCTCCGGCGTGGCGACCGAGATGTTGACGCCTAAGAGCGCGCCCATCAGCATCAGCGAGTGCGCGACGTTGTTGCCGTCGCCGATGTAGGCCAGCTTCCTGCCCTCCAGCTCGCCGTAGCGCTCCTGAAGCGTCAGAAAGTCGGCCAGCGCCTGGCAGGGATGCTCCACGTCCGACAGCCCGTTGATCACCGGGACATCGCTGTGCTCGGCTAGCTCGGTGACGGTGCTGTGCGTGAACGAGCGCGCCATGATGATCTGGACCCAGCGGCTCAGGTTGCGCGCAATGTCGGCGGCGGTTTCGCGCTTGCCGATCTGGATGTCGTTGGGGCCGAGGTAGATGCTGTGGCCGCCGAGCTGCGTCATGCCCGCCTCGAAGGTCACGCGCGTGCGGAGCGACGGTTTTTCGTAGATCGTGGCGAGCGTGTAGCCCCGCAGCCGCTTCAACACCTTGCGATCCTCATTCCACCGGGCTTTGAGCTTCGCCGCTCGCCGCAGCACATCCAACGTTTCGTCGCGTGATAAGTCTAAGACCGATGTGTAATGGCGCGGTGCCATACGCTTCCCCTCCTTGTGTCGTCAGCAGATCTACGGGCTGCGGCTGTGCGATCCCTAATGAAACGCGCAATGCCCCAGAGACGACATCCTCGGCTCTCTGGAGCACCCTTGCGTACCTCGGCTGTGCGGCAGGCTGGCGATCAGCGTGCTACACGGCACGGTTTACATAATTATTTTGCTTGTACGTAGCCAGTGATCAGGCGTTAAGCGTAGGGTATAAGGTCGCGGCGCGTCTGTCAACACGGGCGTATAGCCTGGCGAGAGTATATCTACTGGAACGCCGTCGAGGCGACGGTCGTGGCGCATAACGCTTACGCGAGCCAGGGCTGCCCACGCTGTCAATCGACTACGAGCCGAGGATCATGCAGGAGGCGGCAGCGGTGTAGCGTAGGTGGAATGGATCGATCCGTGGGGCGTGTTATATCACGCCGAAAACCTCAACCTAACCCCACGTAAACACCTTGAACGGCTGCCACAGGCCCGAGTCGAGGCGCAGCAGCGCGACCAGCCTGCCGTCGGGCGCGTGGGCGCGGGCTAGCTCGCCCTGGACCCACAGCCGCACCGCCAGCCCGTTACGGATGCGGCGCACCGTCGCGTCGTCTACATCGGCGCGGGGCCAGTCGGCGACGGCGGTAGCGGGCGGCAGCAGATGGTGCGACACGCGGCTCGGATCGTCCAGCAGCACGCCGAGCGGCACGGCGCTCTCGATGCCCAGCGGCCCGACCTGCGTGCGCCGCAGCGCCGCGAGATGCGCGCCGCAGCCCAGCGCCGCGCCGAGGTCGCGGGCCAGCGAGCGAATGTAGGTGCCCTTGCCGCACAGCACGTCGAGCGTCAGCAGCGACGGCTCCCAGGCCAGCACCTCGATCCGATCGACCTCGACCGTGCGCGGCTCCAGATCGACGGTCTTGCCCTGCCGTGCCAGATCGTACATACGCTGTCCCGCGACCTGAATCGCCGAGTACATCGGCGGCACCTGCCGGATCGTGCCGATGAACGGCTGCACCGCCCGCGTCAGATCGTCGTGGCTGAGAGGCGGGACCGGCTGCTCCCGCAGCGTCTCGCCCTCGGCATCGTCGGTGGTGGTGGTGATGCCCAGCCGCACCTCGGCCAGGTAGCGCTTGCGCCCCTCGACCAGATACTCCACCAGCCGGGTTGCCTCGCCCAGCGCCACGGGCAGCACGCCCGTCGCCGCCGGATCGAGCGTCCCGCCATGCCCGACGCGCTTCTGCGCGACCAGCCGCCGCACCTTCGCGACCACATCGTGCGAGGTCATCCCGGCGGGCTTGTCGATGTTGAGAAAGCCGTGGACCGTCATGAGCTATCCACATCTTTGGCATCGCCGCGCGCGCGGTGGACCACCAGCCCAGTCTCCTGCATCGCCTCCAGCCGATCCAGCCGCTCCTCGGCGACCTGCCGCCAGCCGATATGGTCAAGCTCGGCTTTGCGCGCGCGGTAAAGCAGCTCCTCAAGCATGCGCCGGTTGCCGCCGATGCGATCCGCGACCAGCCCGATCAAGAAGACGATAAAGCCCAGCACCAGAAAGCCGGTGCCGAGCGTGAGCGCCTGGATATTGTCTTCTTTGTAGTCGGGCAGGAACTTGCGCGCAAAATAGACGAAGGCCGCGCGCAGCAAAAAGATCAGGCCCATCACCACGAACGGCGTCGCGATATACGAGAACGTCTTGAGCGGCTCGTACGTCGCGTAGGTTCGCACGATCGTCGAGGCCTGGCGCTTGACGAAGTTCCAGTTGCCCTTGTGCAGCCGCGACGGTCGGGTCTGATTGGTGCGAATCGGCACATGCGCCACGGTCAGCCGCCGCTTGCCTGCCTGGATCAGATTCTCGACGGTGTACGAAAAATCGGTGGTGACGAAGATACGCAGCGCGGCCTCGCGTGAGAGCGCGCGAAAGCCGCTGACGCTATCGGGCACTTCGGTGTTGGACGCGCGCCGCACGACCCAGCTGCCGACGCGCTGAAGCAACCGTTTCTGCGGCGTGAAATGCTCAAGCGTGTGCGTCTGCCGATCGCCGATCACGATGTCGGCGCTGCGATCCAGGATCGGCCCGACCAGCGCCGGGATCTGATCGCCCGGATACTGGTTGTCGGCGTCGGTGTTGACGATAATGTCCGCGCCCAGGCGCAGCGCCGCGTCGATGCCCGTCTGGAAGGCCGCAGCCAGGCCCTTGTTGCTGATATGACGCACGACATGATCCGCGCCGTGCGCAATGGCGACCTCGGCCGTTCGATCGCGTGAGCCGTCGTCGATCACCAGCACCTCGACGCGATCGACGCCCGGTATCTGCCGGGGAATGTCGCGCAGGACCACGGGCAGGTGCTCTTCTTCGTCTTTTGCCGGAATTTGTACGATTAGTTTCATAAGCTCGGCCACATGGGCTCCGCGACCAGCCACTGCGCTGGATCGCGGCGAATGTAAGCCTGCATAATATAGGCGATTTTTTGCGTTACGTCACATATATCATCCTGAAGCGCTCCTGAGCGCTCGATCAGCAGCGGCGGATCGAACCAGGCCTGCGAGCGATTGTCGGGCAGCCGATTGGTAAAGCCCGTCAGCAGCGGCGCTCCCGTGCGCAGCGCCAGCGTCGCGGGGCCGCTCGGCAGCGGCGTGGGCTGCCCAAAGAACTCGACGATCACGCTATTCTCGGCAATCGCCCGGTCGCCGCCCAGAGCGACGACATGATTATGCCGCAAAGCGCGCAGGATTGCACGGCCAGCATTCGGCCCCAGCGGCTCGACATCGATCCCCGGCATGTTGCGCATCCGGTTCATGATCTGATGCACCCGTGGATCGGCCATGTGCTCGACCACCAGCAGCGCCCGCGTTTCAAAGTGGCGGATGATCGCGGTGAAGCTAATCGTGTAGTTGCCGCAGTGCGGCGCGACGACGAGCAAGCCTTTGCCACGCGCCAGCGCCTGCTCGATGTTCTGTCTACCCTCAAGGATCGTCGTCTGGGCGAGGGCGGCGGGCGATAGCGTATGGAAGCGGAAGAGATCGAAATAGTTTTTGAACATGCCGATCATCACGCGGCGTGCGGCTGCCTCGCGCTCCTGCTGGCTGGCGTGCGGCATGACGACGCTCAGGTTGGCGAGGACATGCGCCCAGGCTGGCACGCGCGGCCCGACGGTCGTGCCGAGCAGCTCGCAGAGCGCGTAGCCGAGACGAGGCGGCACGTGCGGCACGAGCCGGGCGGCGTATGTCAGAAGTGCTGCGATCTGCATCAGGCGAGATTCCCGCAAGTCTCTGGTCTGAACAACAGGCAGGAGCAGCGCGGCTGCTCCCAATCGGTGCCGGAAGCCGGGCTATACCTGCTCATCACCGCGAATGAACGCCTCGGTCCTGGCGCGCGCTTCGTGGTCGGTGAACTGCTTGGGCGGCGTTTTCATGAAGTAGCTCGACGGGCTGTAGAGCGCGCCGCCGATGCCCCGATCGAGCGCCAGCTTCGCGCAGCGGATCGCGTCGATCACCACACCCGCCGAGTTGGGCGAGTCCCACACTTCGAGCTTGACCTCGCAGTTGAGCGGCACGTTGCCGAAGGTCGTGCCCTCCATGCGGATATAGCACCACTTGCGGTCGGAGAGCCACGGCACATAGTCGCTGGGGCCGACATGCGCGTTGTCGGCGTCGATCGGATAGTCGAGCTGGCTGGTGACGGCATTGGTCTTGGAGATCTTCTTCGACTCCAGGCGCTCGCGCTCCAGCATGTTCATGAAATCGGTGTTGCCGCCGAAGTTGAGCTGGTAGGTCCGATCCAGGCGCACGCCCCGCTCGCGGAAGAGGTTGGTCAGCACGCGGTGGGTGATCGTCGCGCCGACCTGCGATTTGATGTCGTCGCCGATGATCGGCAGCTTGCGCTCCTCGAAGCGGCGGCGCCAGTACTCCTGCGAGGCGATAAACACGGGGACGCAGTTGATGAACGCGCAGCCGGCCTCAAGCACCTGCTCGACGTACCACTTCGTCGCCATCTCCGAGCCGACCGGCAGATACGAGATGACCACGTCGGTGTGCGTGTTTTTGAGGATGCCGACGATGTCGTCGGTGGGGCCGGGAGCCTTCTGGATCACCGCGCTGAGGTACTTGCCGATGCCGTCGTGGGTCATGCCGCGATGCACCTTGACGCCGGTAAAGGGCACATCCGAGAATTTATAGGTGTTGTTCGGCTCGGCAAAGATCGCCTCGCAGAGGTCTTTACCGACTTTGGTAACGTTAATGTCGAACGCCGCCGAGAACTCGATGTCTCGAATGTGGTAGCCGCCCAGGTTGACATGCATTAAGCCGGGCACAAAATCGCCCTCGCTGGCATGCTTGTAGAACTCTATGCCCTGCACCAACGAGGACGCGCAGTTGCCAACTCCGATGATGGCAACCCGAATTTTTTTGTCGCTCACGTCTAGTTTCCGCTCCTTAACCCTCAGGTTTACTTGACCCTATGCCAGATTTTGCTGCATCACCTGTCCATCCATTCTACTCTAGGTCATGCAGTGGCGCAAAACAACTAGCCGTTGGTCTAGGCGCGGCGTGAGGGCGGAAGCCCGCCTGAGCGCGGGGCAGGGCGGGCCAGGGTGAGGGCCTGCTCGAAACCCTGCTTGATCCGGTACCAGGAGCATCAGAGCGGCGGACGCGGCACGGTAAGCGTTTCGCGTGCGCGGAGGCATGGTATAATATGCGGCGCATGCGGGCGTAGCTCAGATGGATAGAGCAAGGGTCTTCTAAACCCTAGGTCGCAGGTTCGAGTCCTGTCGCCCGTGCCAGATGCCCTTCAGCTAAGCTGAGGGGCACTTCTTTGTATGGTAATCTGGTTTAGTCTGCGTCAGTGCCTACAGGTTGAGCCGTGAGGCTGCCGACGATCTCAAGCAGATCCGGGATCTGCGGGTGATCGTAGACCTGCTTGTCGACATGCGCATATCGGACGCGCCCCTGCTCATCGATGACAAACGTGCCGCCCATCTGCCGAAACGACATATTGTTGGTCGGCAGCATCGTCTGGATCGTATAGCCGACATCGGGTAGCTCGCCCCGCCCGGCCAGCGCCATCCCCTCGCGCATCACCGAGTGATGCAGCAGCGTGGTGTAGCCCACTTCGAGCAGCTCGAATGCCTGGTACACCTCGCGGCTCGGATCGGCGAGCAGCGGAAAGGGCAGCCGCAGGATGTTGGCGAAGTGGGCCGTCTGCGGCGCGTTGCCCTGCGCGATAGCGGTAATCTCCGCCCCGCGCTCCACAAAATCGGGGTAGGCGGCTCGCAGCTTGATGATGAAGTCGCGGCAGAAGGCGCAGCCAAAGTGCCGGAGAAACGTGAGCACGATCGGGCGATGGCCCCAGTAGGTGCGGAGTGGAACGCGCGCGCCGTCGGCGGTGTACACCTGTACGTCTGGCGCGAATTGCTCAACGATAACCGCCATAGAAACTCATCTTTCCTTTGTGATGCGCGATAAACGTGCTAGGATTGGGAGGCATCATGCCTGCCGCTGCCCGCTCGGCGTGGGCCAGGCAAGCGGGTGCAGAGCCGACGAATCCGAGCGAGATGGGGGGCAAACCGGGCGAATGGGATGGATATGCATAAGCCCTGTACCGTAGCGCGGCGCTATGGTGAGGTCGCTACGAGGTAGTGTAGCAGTTTTCGCGAAATTGCTCGCTGCGCGCTCCATGAAGTTCCAGTCCCGATCGCGACGGATCGTTGGGGCCAGGATGATCTGGTACGTCCGGCGCTGGCGGCATGAGTCGGGCGACGAGCAGTATAGTGCGTGGAAGGTGATAGAATCGTAGTGGAGGCTCTCGTCGCAGGCCCGATACGCTCCAGAGAGCTTTGCCATTCAGCGGTGCTGCCGGAGGATCGTAGATTCAGGCTCAGGGCTATTACGTAAAGTATAATAGAGTGTAGAGCGTTGAGAAGCAACGCCGCGCGATGTTGCCCATCGCATAGAGCCATGATCGTATGTGCTGGCGCGCCGTGGCAGAGCATGTGTCGCCAGAAAGTTGAGTTATCCATGTCGAGCGATCCAACCGATAGATGTCACGATCTTCAGCCGCAGCTTGCGGCCTATGCCCTTGGCGAGTCGGAGGCCGATCCCGATCTGCTGACGCACCTCGCGAGCTGTGAAGCCTGCCAGCGCGCGCTGCAAGGCTATACCCACATCGCGCGGATCTTGCCCTATACCGCGCCGCAGGCCACGCCACCGCCGGAGCTACGCGCACGCATTCTGGATGCGGCAACCTCCGCTCCCGTCGAGTCGCGCGCGGCCCAGCGCCGGCCAGCGCCTGCCGCCCATCCCTGGTGGCGTGTGCGACTCGCGCCGCGATGGAGCTTCGCGGCTGTGATGCTGCTGGCATTGCTCGGCTGGAATATCGCGCTGCAAATGCGGCTGAACAGCCAGGCCGCCCAAATCGAAAGGCTCTCCACGCAGGTTGCCAACAGCCGCCAGAGCTGGCAGACGATGACCAGGGTGCTCAACACGCCCGATCTTCAGGACTACGAGCTGTCGGGCGAGAGCGCGAGCGGTCGGTTCTGGGCCTCGCCGCAGTTGTCGGTTGCGTGTCTGGTGGCGCAGGGCTTGCCCGATCCCGGCTCCGGCAAGGTCTATCAGGTCTGGCTGAACCAGGGCGGCACGCCGATCGGCGTGGGCACGTTCGTGCCACAGTCGGGCAACGGCTGGGTATTGCTGCCCGTAGACCAGCCGCTGGCGACGTATCAGGGCGTGGGCGTGACGATCGAGCCGCGCGGCGGCAGCCAGCAGCCGACCAGCCCGGCGGTGCTGCGGGGCGCGCTGGTAGTCTCGGCCCAGGCGCAGCGGCTATCGCGGACGGAGCGCATCTACCTCACGGACTACCTCGAAATGACCGACTAGATGCTGATCTGGACGCGGCGCGCACACTCGTGCGCGCCTTTTTTTGTGCGCGCACCGTGCTGAGCAGTATAGATTCATTCGACGCATTGGGTACGAATACTTGAGTGACGGGTTGTATGGCGCATAGCAATCATTCGTATGATGCTATGAGCAGATCGCACTCGCCTGGCGGGTGCGCAACAGCTAAGGAGCGTGCTATGAGTACACCAATCGTCGGTCGGCTGCTGATCGGCGTTGCGATGATCGCGCTCGTCGCTCTGGGCCTCGCGGCAACAGTTGTGCGTGCCGCGCCGGTCGCGCAGACGGGCGTGGTGATCGAGATGCGCGACAACACCTTCGAGCCGAAAACGGTGACAGTGCCGGTGGGCGCTAGCGTGACGTGGAGGAATACCGGGCAGCGTCCGCATACGGCGAAAGCAGACAACGGCTCCTTCGATACCGGCAATGTTGCGTCGGGCGCTACGTCCAGCGCGGTAACGTTCAGCGCGGCGGGCACGTTTGCATACTACTGCGAGTATCATGGCGGTCCGAACGGCGCCGGTATGTCGGGCACGATCGTCGTCGCGGCGGCTCAGGCTTCTCCATCGCCCTCGCCCGCGCCCTCAGCTTCGCCCTCACCCGCGCCCTCAGCGCCTCCGGCAGGTGGTGTGACACCGAGCATCACCGTGCGCAACCAGCCGATCAGCAACAGCATGATCACGATCGAGCGGGTTGTCGCGGCGGAAGATGGCTGGGTCGCCGTCCACAAGTTCGGCCCCGACGGCAAGATGATGCTGACGCCGCTGGCCGGGCTGGCCGCCATCAAGGCTGGCACAACCAATAATCTGATGGTTAAGCTGGACGAGACGTTCAACGCTGGCGATAAGCTCGCGCCGATGCTGCATATCGACGCTGGCACCAAGGGCCAGTACGAGTTCCCGAACGGTCCCGACGTTCCGGTCCAG
The DNA here is from genome assembly GCA_036374795.1 of Herpetosiphonaceae bacterium. NCBI lineage: Bacteria > Bacillati > Chloroflexota > Chloroflexia > Herpetosiphonales > Herpetosiphonaceae > Herpetosiphonaceae bacterium. The sequence goes on along the minus strand of DASUTC010000248.1, from coordinate 8,653 downwards.
GCCAACGGTCAGGTTGTCGTGCGCGAGTTTACGGTCGAGGCTGCCGGTGGCGGCGCGCGTCCTCCGGCGCGGCTCCCCGACACAGGCAACACCGGCACGACGAGCGCGCCGCTCGGTCTGGTCGCAGTGCTGACACTGCTGGCCGGGCTGAGTATTATCCGAAGCGTACGCCGCCGCACAAGCGTGCGCTAGCTCCTTCCGGGGGTAGGCGGGCATACAGTTGGTGCCCGCCTGCTCTTTTTGTGGTCCGCCACACGATCGCAGAGCGTGCTATCATGCAGACATGATGCGTTTTTGTCCCGAATGTGCAACGCCACTCGAACAGCGTCCGTTTGAAGGCAAGCCCCGCCCAACCTGTCCCAACTGCGGCTATATCGTGTTTGCCGATCCCAAAGTCGCCGCGACGGTCTTGATCGAGCGCGCAGGGATGCTGCTGCTCACGCGGCGGGCGATCGATCCCGGACGCGGCCTGTGGTCCTTTCCCGGCGGCTACGTCGATTTTGGCGAAGATCCTGAGGTCGCCGCCGCGCGGGAGTGCCGCGAGGAGACGGGGCTGACGGTCGTGCGGCTGGCGCTGCTGGATGTGTCGTTCAATGGCCGCGTGATTGTGATCACCTACACCGCGCAGGCCGTCGACGACGCCGAGCCGATGCCCGCCGACGATGCCGATATGGTCGGATGGTTCGTGCCCGATTCCCTGCCGCCGCTCGCCTTCGAGAGTATGCACCGGGCGATCGGGTTGTGGCGGGAGAAGAACAAAGAACAAAGAACCGGGTGCCGCGCCCAAAGGGCACCCGGCGAACAAAGGGAATAAACGGAGAACCAAGCATCAAGAACCGGATACCAGAAACAGGAGAACAAGAGAGCAAGGGGAGAGCCGAGAACCAAGAAATAAGAACCGAGAACCACATGAAGTATCTGGAACTCGGTTCTTGAACTTTAAGCTTTGAGCTTTGAACCTCTTTCGCTCTACTCCACGCTCTCAGGATTGAAGAACGTATAGATCGTATGCGAGAAGTCGCCCAGGTACGGCGAAGGCGTCGCGTGCGCGTTCGTCACGTAGCCGTCGGGCCGCCAGATGTAGATCGCGGCGACATAGCGGCCATTCGGGCTGCTGACGATGCCGACATCGCTCTGCATGTCGTCGATCCAGCCGCCTTTATGCGCGACAGGCACGCCCGCCGGGATACCTGCGACCATCCGCTCCTGATCATGGGGGCGCTCCAGCCAGCCGATCATCTCGTCGCACAGCGTCTCGTTGAGCTTATCGCCGTACTTCTCGATCAGCGGACCCTTGCCCTCGGCGCACTCGGCCAGCATCACAAAAAGCTGGCCCATCTCGCGGGGCGTGGTGCGGACATAGGGATCGGCGGCGGTGTAGGGCGGCTGGCCCTCGCGCTTCGGCCCGCCCTGCGGCAGCCGCGATTGCTGGATCAGCCACTCGCCCGACTCGTACGGGATCAGCTGGTAGGTGTGCTCAAGGCCCAGCCCTTCGAGCATCTGGCTCATCTCGTTGACGCCTTCCAGCGCGGCCTCGGTGCCCTGGCCGCCAACTGCGGCGGCGAGCAGCGCGTTTGCGTCGAGATTATCGCTGTTGATGACCACGTTCTCCATCCACTCGCGCTGCTGCTCGTCGAGCTTGCCGAGCTTGGCGTAGACGTAGATCATGATCGGCACCTTCATCACGCTCGCGCCGGAGAAGACCGAGTTTTCGTTGATGCCGATCGACTGGCCGGTTTCGAGATCGTGGACGTAGATCGCGCCAACGCCCTTCCAGTAGCCCAGATGCTCCTCCAGCACGTGCTTGAGCGTCGCCAGATCGCGCTCCTGCGGCGACGTGGTGTGCAGCACCACGGTCTGCGTGACGGCCTCGCTGCGATCGGTGAGCAGCCTGCTGACCAGCGCGGCGGTCGCGTCGATGTCGAGCTTCACGCCCGGCTGCGCGCGAAACGTAAAGGTCGAGGTCAGCGCCTCGGTGTCGGTGACAATATCGCTGGCGGCGGTCTGCTCGAAAGAGGGGGCCAGCGCTTCCAGCTCAGCGCGGAGCTTCGCCTCGTCGACCTGCGGCGTCCACTCGATGTCGACGGGCTTGCCCTCGCGCGCCAGGTGCTCGGCCTCCGCCACCATCTGCGCGATGTCGGGGTCGAGGCCCACTTTGTAGGGCTTGAGCGTCGGCGGATCGGCGGCCTGCTCGTCGGCGACGAGCGCCAGCGGCTTTTGCCAGGAATTCAGGCCAAGCGAGACGAGCTTGATCGCGGTTTCCGGCGTTTTGTTGCCGACATCGACGCCCGCAATGCGGCTGCCTGCCGGAAAGCGCCAGTCTGCGGCGGTCGTTGCGGTTGCCGCGACCTCAGTAGCGGCGGCGGTTGTGGCGACCGGCGGCGTTGTAGCCTCCGTGCGCCTGGTCTGCGGCGGTACGGTGCCTGTGGAGCAGGCGACAAGCGCGGCGGCGATCAGCGTCAGGGCGAACGTGCGCGGAATTCGAGTAGCTAGTGGCATATGTTTCTTTACGATGTTTGTGACGATTTTAAAGCTGCTGTAGTATAACCGCTTCTTCCAGCGGCGCAACCCCTGCGCGTCACGAATCGCCGGGCCAGGATAGCCAGAGCGATCGGTGCGTTTCTCCCACCGGCTGCTGGTCATGCGCCGAGCGTATGCTACACTACGGCGTGCTCGTGGCAGCGTCGCCAGGAGCAGCCAGGGAGAGCGCGACAGACCATCAAGCGGCGCTCAATCGCCGATTTCTGATAAGGAGCAGCTATGCCACAACCGTTGATCGAATGTGTGCCCAACTTTAGCGAGGGTCGTCGCGCCGATGTGATCGACCAGATCGTCGCCGCGATGCGTGCCGTGCCCGATGTGCTGGTGCTGGATGTCGAGTCCGACGCCGATCATAATCGCTCGGTCGTCACCCTGGTCGGGCCGCCCTCGGCGGTAGTCGACGGCGCGTTCGCCGGAATGCGCGCGGCCAAGGAGCTGATCAACCTCGACGAGCATCGCGGCGAGCATCCACGGCTCGGAGCGACCGACGTAGTGCCCTTCATTCCGATCCGCGATGCGACGATGGCCGACTGTGTGGCGCTGGCCCGGCAGCTTGGGCAGCGTGTGGGCGATGAGCTTGGCATTCCGGTCTATCTCTATGAGGAGGCCGCCACGCGGCCTGCTCGGCGCAACCTGGCGGACGTGCGGCGCGGCGAGTACGAGGGCTTGAAGCAAACGCTGGGCACTGATCCGCAGCGCGATCCCGACTTCGGCCCGGCCAGGCTCACGCCTGCGGGCGCGACCGCGATCGGCGCGCGCGCGCCGCTGATCGCCTACAACGTCTATCTCAGCACGGGCGACGTGGATATTGCCAAAAAGATCGCCAAAGTGATCCGCCACTCGAACGGCGGGCTCCGCTTCGTCAAAGCGCTGGGCCTGCTGGTCGAAGGGCACGCGCAGGTTTCGATCAACATGACCGATTTTCGCTCCACGCCGCTACACCGAGTCTTCGAGCTGATTCGGGCTGAGGCCGCGCGCTACGGCGTGCTGCCGACCGAGAGCGAGATCGTCGGGCTGGTGCCGGAAGACGCGCTGCTCGACGCCGCCGAGCATTATCTCCAGCTCAATCGCTTCAAGCGCTCGCAGGTGCTAGAGCGCCGTCTGGCCGAGGCGGAGGCTGCGGTGCAGGCGGGGACGACGAGCGATCTATGAACGCGGAGCGTAATGGTCCTCTGGGATCGGCCCGCTCGCGAGCGCTGCTGATCGGCGGCTTGGCGCTGCTGGCGATCGGCGGCTTGGCGCTCTATCGCTACGGCGCTGCGCTGCGGCCTGAGGCAGTGCGCGATGCCCTGCTGCGGCTGGGGCCGTGGGGTCCGCTGGCGCAGATCGCGCTGCTGGGCGGCGTGCTGACGGTGCCGGTGGTGCCCGCGACGATCTTTCAGATCGCGGGCGGCTGGGCCTTCGGCAAAGGGCCGGGCTTCGTCTATACCATGCTCGGCGATGCGCTCGGCGCGTCGCTCGGCTTCTGGATCGCGCGGCGCTGGGGTGATGGCGTGCTGCGCCGCTGGCTGTCGCCATCCGCTTACGCGCAGGTACACGCGCTGGCGGGGCGCATGACCTGGCGGACGGTGATGGTGCTGCGGCTGCTGCCCGGCCCGGCCTACACGCTGGTATCGCTGGCGGCAGGCGTGTCGCCGCTGCGCTTCTGGCCCTACGCGATCGGCTCCGTGGTCGGCGTCGCGCCGTGGATCGCGCTGCTGGTGCTGGCGGGCGATGTCGCGCGCTCGAACCCGTGGGTGGCGGTGGGGATCATCGCCGGGATCGTGCTGCTGGCGGTGGCGCTGGGCCGCGTGGCGCGGACAGTCAGCGGAGATGGGCCGACGAAGTAGCATCCACGGACACGTTGTGATCAGGTGCGCTACCGCTCCTCGGCGGAGCGTCCCGTCGCGTACTCACGGATCGCCCAGTAGATCGCCTTGGGCGTGCCGTCGGCGGCGACGAAGCTGTAGTTGTCCTGGTAGCCATGCGTGACAGGCGCGCGGAATTGCCAGAAGCAGACCGCGATCAGATCGGGCCATGCGGCGCTGAGGCGGTAGGCATCGACGGTCCAGCGCAGGCGCTCGGCGGGCGATACCGCGCCGCTCCAGCGCGGATGATCGTTCCAGCCGCCCTCTGTCACCATGAGCGGCTTCGGCTGCGCCGCCGCTGTGAGCACGTCGCGATAGACCTCGACGCGCCGGAAGTTGACCCGATCGGGATGCGGCTCCTCGTCGGCGGGCGCTTTACCGCCGTAGGCATGGACGGCCAGCACGTCGAAGGGCGCGGCGGCGGCGAGCATCTCGCGCAAAAATGCGAGATCGTCCATGCGGATATCGGGGATCTGCGGGCCGGGCGAGAGCGCGCCCGCCGCGATCTGCATGTCGGGATTGGCCTGCTTGACCGCCGGATAGACCACCTTGAGCAGCTCGGCGTAGGCGCGTGGATCGGGCGGGCGGCTGCCCCACTCGAAATGCAGGTTTGGCTCGTTCCAGATCACCAGATAGCGCACCTGATCGCGGTAGCGCGCGGCAAAGGCGGCGGCATAGCGCGCAAAATCGTCGTAGTAGGCCGGATCGATCCGGCGGTCGGTGGCGTCCCTGGGCCTGGCCCAGCCCGGCACGATGTCAAGCCGCGCCACCACCTGCAAGCCCTGCCGACGAGCGTGGGCGATCAGCAGATCCGCGCCGCGCCAGTCGAAGGAGCGCGGGCCGCGCGGCTGCACATAGGCCCACGGAAAAAGATCGACCACCCAGGCTGCGCCCATCTCGCGCACCTGGGACAGTTGCTCGGCTAGCTGCGCCTCGTCGTCGGTGCCGTTGAGCCGCAGGTGAACGCCGATCTTGGGATTCGTCGTCTGGACGCGCTGCGGAGGCCCCAGGCGCGGCGTCGGATAGGTGCGCGGCGTGAGGAATTGCGCGCCGGTTGCCAGCAGCACGAGCGCCGCAAGCAGCGTGATGATCGATCGCATCGCTGAAACCAATCTCGATTCGTGGGCGCAGACGGCACATTTGTCGAGTGACGAGTGTCTTAAGCGCCAATTGTCCGTTATAAGATGCAGACGTAGAATACCATCAGTTTCAGGAACGATTCTGATCGTGGCGTCCCAGGATCGGGAAGCGTTGGGAGCTTCCCCAAACCCGGCCTTGTGGCACGCCGACGTTGGTCGCTATAGCCCACAATCGGCGTGACCAAAATAGCCCGATCTGCCTATTGAGAGCGCCGACACCTGCAACTATACTCGCCACACCCGTAAGTCCGATTAGAAGCGGGAGGACTGATCATTATGAGCGCATTTCCGCTGCGCGAGTTTACGACATCCGCGAATATTCACGCCGCCGGTTCGAGCGGCAACGGTTCGGGAGGATCAACCCTGCCGCCGGAGCCGACATCGCTGGCTGAAACCGGCCTCGGCATGGGCTTTTTGTCGGAGCTTGTGCTCAAGCATATCTATTTCGCGGGCATGCTCTCCGGCCAGCAGCTTGCCGACGCGCTCAAGCTCCCATTCCTGAACGTCGTCGATACGGTGCTCAACTTCTTGAAAGAAGAAGAGTATGTCGATATTACCGGCGCGCAGGGTGGTTTTTACGAGCGATCGTTTCAGTATGTGATCACCACCAAGGGCCGCGCCAAGGTCCACGAGGTCCTCGACCGCTCGCAGTATGCCGGTCCCGCGCCGGTGCCGTTCCAGGCGTATCTCGACGCCGTCAAAGCCCAGTCAGTCGGCTCGATGGTGATCGACCAGACGACGATCCGCAAGGCGTTCGAGGGCCTGGTGATCGGCGATAAGCTGATGGATCAGATCGGCCCTGCGGCCAACTCGGCCCGGTCGCTCTTTTTGTACGGCCCGCCCGGCAACGGCAAGACCACGATCGCCGAGGGTATCTCGCGGATCTTGCAGGGCAACGTGATCATCCCCTACGCCATCGAGATCGACGGCCAGGTGATCAAGGTCTATGATCCGCTGAACCACGAAATCATCGAGCAGCCGCCGCAGCCGGAAGAAGATACGTTTGCAATGAATCCGGGCATGCTGCCGACGACCAATACCCGCAAAGATGGGCGCTGGCTGCTCTGCAAACGTCCGGTGGTCGTCGTCGGCGGCGAGCTGATTCTGGCGCAGCTTGAGCTGATCTACGATCCGATCGCCAAGGTCTATGAGGCGCCCTACCAGATGAAGGCCAACGGCGGCCTGTTCCTGATCGACGACTTTGGCCGCCAGCAGTGCCGACCGCAAGACCTGCTCAACCGCTGGATCGTGCCGCTGGAAAAGAAGATCGACTATCTGGCGCTGCAAACCGGCAAGAAGCTGGAGATGCCCTTCGACGTGCTGATCGTCTTTTCGACCAACCTCGATCCGAAGCAGCTTGTGGACGATGCCTTCCTGCGCCGTATTCGTCATAAAATCGAGGTGCCGAATCCGTCGCCCAACGAGTACCGCGAGATCTTCCGTCTCGTCTGCAAAGGCAAGAGCATTCCGTACAGCGACGATGGCCTGCGCTATCTGCTGCAAGAGCACTATATCAAGGTCAATCGCGACCTGCGCTGCTGCCATCCCCGCGATCTGTGCGATCAAATTCTGGACGAGGCCAAGTACCGAGGGATTCCGCCGACGATGACCAAGGAGCTGCTCGATCGCGCCTGCTCGGCCTACTTTGTAAAGCTGTAGCGCGGCTAAAAGCGGCAGCTTGTCGTCAGCGGGAACTGCTGCTACACTGGCGCTACATTCTGCGACGTTGCCTCGGTTGAAGCTCCAACCGGGGCAATCGCGTGTCTATCCGTTGAGAAAGAGCCACATGATAGAGATACCGGCTGCCGATCTTACGAATAATGCGCGCCAGGTGGTCGAGCGAGCCTATCAGCAGGCCGCTCGTCGGCAGGCAGCGCGCGTCGAGCCTGAGCATCTGCTGCTGGGCATTCTGGATGTCAAGGGCAACAGCGCGCTGCGGGCCATGGCCGCGCTCAACGTCGACCTCGATCAGCTTGAGCAGGCATTGGAGGCCAGGCTTGACTCGCAGCCAGCCTCCGCTGAGGCCGCGCCGCGCTGGGAAGGCGACGGTAAGCTCGTCCTGAACTACGCGCTGAAGGAGTCGCTGCACCTGGGCCATCAGCGTGCCGATACGCTGCATCTGCTGCTGGGCCTGCTCTACGAGGGTCGCGGCCCGGCCTACGATCTGCTTGAGCAGGTCGGCCTCTCGCTCTACGATCTGCGCCAGCATGTGCTGAACAATCCGAAGCTGCTCAAGGCGCTGCGCGCGCCGCAGGCACAGCGCGTGCCGCTGCCCAGCCTGTCCTTCCTGGGGCTGCTGGTCCTGATGGCGGCGAGCGGCCTGGCGCTCTACTTCAACCCAGCCCAATCGCTGGTCGGGCCGCTGATGCTGCTGTTCGTGGTGAGCGGCTGGATCGCGTCGGTCTGCGTCCACGAGTTCGGCCACGCGCTGGCGGCGTATCTCGGCGGCGATCTGTCGGTGCGCGACAAGGGCTATCTGACGCTCGATCCGCTCAAGTACACCGATCCCTTCTTGAGCCTGCTGCTGCCGGTGATCTTCCTGCTGCTCGGCGGGATGGGCCTGCCCGGCGGCGCGGTCTATATCAACACGCGGGCGCTGCGCTCTCGTCGCTGGGAGACGATCGTCTCGGCTGCGGGGCCGCTCGGCACGATCATCTTTGGCGCGCTGATCGTCTGGCCGTTTCTGCTGGACCTCGACGTGCTGCTGGCGACGTCGGAGAACCAGTATTTTTGGGCCGCGCTGTCTTTTCTGGCGCTGTTGCAGATCACGGCGGTGCTCTTCAACCTGATCCCGATCCCGCCGCTCGACGGCTTCGGCATCGTCTCGCCGTGGCTGCCGGACGGCATGCGCGCGCAACTGCTGACGTTCGGCAATCTGCTGCTGCTGCTGCTGTTCATGGTCCTGTGGAGCGATAATCCGTTTACCCAGGCGTTCTGGAATCAGGTCTTCGACATCGCGGATCTGCTGCGGCTGCCGTTCGATCTGGTCTTCATGGCCCAGGAGCAGATCTTCTTCTGGGAGTGACGCGCGCCGGGTCCGCGCGGGTCGTGCTGAAAGTATGCTCCCGCGCAAGGACCGTCCCTATGCCATGCCTGCGGGATGCACTATGCTATACTGCGGCTCTC